>JBBQQS010000395.1:0-5247 GCA_038215525.1 Bryobacterales bacterium | reverse complement strand
CGTGCACGCGGCCGGTTCGGTGCGGCCCAAGCGCAACAAAGGCCACGCCACTTCCGACTGGATGGCGATCGAGCAGGCCCGCGGCATCAGCATCACGTCCACGGTGCTGCAGTTCGAGTATGAGGGATGCCTCTTCAACCTGCTCGACACGCCGGGCCACCAGGACTTCAGCGAAGACACCTACCGCACGCTGACGGCGGTCGACAGCGCCGTCATGGTGATCGATAGCGGCAAAGGCATCGAGCCGCAAACGCGCAAGCTGTTCGAAGCCTGCCGGCTGCGGCAGATTCCGATTTTGACGTTCATCAACAAGATGGATCACGAAGGGCTCGACCCGCTGGAGTTGATTGACGAACTGGAGAAGGTGCTGGGAATTGCGGCTTGCCCCATCAATTGGCCGGTGGGCGCGGGGCGTCGTTTTCGGGGCGTGATTGAGTTGGCGACGCGACGGTTGCTGCAGTTTGACCCTGGCTCGCGCGACCAGCGCGTTGAATCCTGGACCAGTTCGCTCGACGACAATGCGCTTGAAGAGATGGTGGGCACTGAGCAAGCCTCAGAGCTACGCGAGACGCTGGCTTTGTTGAGCGCCGTGGTGTCGGAGTTCGACGATCCGCGCTTCAAACGGGGCGAACAGACTCCTGTGTTTTTCGGCAGTGCGTTGAATAACTTCGGCGTGGAAGCGTTCCTGAATGCCTTAGTGCAGCTGGCTCCGTCGCCCGCGCCGCGCGTCAGCCATGGCCAACCGGTTTCGCCGCAAGGCGCGCCATTTTCCGCTTTTGTGTTCAAAATCCAAGGCAACATGGACCCCAACCATCGCGACAGCATGGCCATCTTGCGGGTTTGTTCCGGGCGCTTTGAGCGCGACATGCTCGTGAACCACCCGCGTTTAGGCCGTAAGATTCGGATGACGCGGTTGCATCGGCTATTTGCCCGCGATCGGGAAACTATTGATGAGGCATTTCCGGGCGATGTAGTGGGCGTGGTGAATCCGGGACTATTCACCATCGGCGACACGCTGAGCGCCGACGATAAAGTTGAATATCCGCGCCTGCCAAGCTTTCCGCCCGAGCATTTTTGCACTTTGTTTAACGATGACATTTCGCGCAATAAGCAATTTCGCAAGGGGATCGACCAGCTTGCCGAAGAGGGCGTGGTGCAGGTTTATTACTCGGTCGACGCCGTCCGCCGCGATCCGATTCTGGCCGCCGTCGGGCAATTACAATTCGACGTGGTGGAGGCCCGGTTTCTGCAGGAATATAACGTCAAGACCCGCACCTCTCCGTTGCCTTACATGGCCGGACGCTGGCCAGAGGCGACCCTGGAGCAGATCCGCAACTTACGCGCCTTTGGCACGGGGATATTGCTCGCCAAGGACCTGAACGACAAAGTGGTGCTGCTGTTTAGCTCGATTTGGAGCATGCAGCGACTAATTGAAGAAAACCCGACGGTGCGTTTCCGCGAGACGGGCTAAGCCTAAGCCAGTAACTCCTTCACCACATGGCCATGGACGTCGGTAAGGCGGAAATCTCGGCCGGCGTAGCGGTAAGTGAACTGCTCGTGGTTAAAGCCAAGTAAGTGCAGCAAGGTGGCGTGCAGATCATGCACGTGGACCTTGTTTTCGGCGGCGGCAAAGCCAAATTCGTCGGTGGCGCCGTGGACATAGCCGCGCTTGAGGCCGGCGCCGGCCAGCCACATAGTGAAGCCATAAGGATTATGATCGCGGCCGTTGCTCATGCCGGAGTTGGCGCCTAAGTCCGGCAGCTCCACGGTGGGGGTGCGGCCGAATTCCCCGCCCCAGATCACGAGCGTATCTTTCAGCATGTCGCGCTGCTTGAGGTCCTTGAGCAAGGCGGCGATGGGCTGGTCACATTCCCGAGCTAGGCGGCCGTGGTTAGTTTTGATGTCGTCGTGGCTATCCCAAGGCTGCCCGGCCCCGTGCCACACCTGCACGAAGCGCACGCCACGCTCGAGTAACCGGCGGGCGATCATCATCTGGCGGCCTTGCAGTTCGTCGCCGTACATCTTCTTGATGCTCTCGGGTTCCTTAGTTAAGTCGAAGGCGTCGTCGGCTTCCATCTGCATGCGGTAGGCCAGCTCAAAGGATTGGACGCGCGCTTCCAGCATGGCATCGTTCTGGCGCCGCTCCTGATAGTTACGGTTCAGTTCATTGAGTAAGTCGAGTTGATGGCGCTGGCCAGGACGCGACGTGGCGTGGTTACGAATATTCTCGATGAGTTTCTCAATTTGAGTCTCTCGCGTGTCGATGTGGGTGGCTTGGTAGGCGCCGGGCAGAAAGGCGGAGCGCCAGTTTTGGTTACCCTGGGTCGGCAGGCCGTCCGGGCAGAGGACAATAAATCCGGGTAAGTTCTCATTCTCGGAACCAAGCCCGTAAGTGAGCCAGGAGCCGAAGCTGGGCCGAACTTGGCGCGTGTCGCCGCAGTTCATCATCATCAACGAAGGTTCGTGATTCGGAATGTCGGTGTGCATGGAGCGGACCACGCATAAGTCATCGACGCAGCCGCCAACTAAAGGAAACGCGTCGCTGACTTCGATACCGCTTTGGCCATAGGGCTTGAAGGCAAAAGGCGACGGGAAGGCGGCACCGGTGCGGCGCTCGGTTTTGAGGGTAATCGGAATGGGTTTACCGGCGTACTTCTGCAACGCGGGTTTGGGATCGAAGGTATCGACGTGCGAGCAGCCGCCATTCATAAATAAATGGAGGACCCGTTTGGCCTTGAACGGTAACGGGGCGGTTTTGGGCGCTAGCGGATTCAGCGTCGGCGCGGCCTCGAGCGACTTACCGAGTAACCCAGTAAGGGCCACGCTGCCCATGCCCATGCCGCATTGGCGCAACATCTCGCGGCGGGTGGTGAATAACTTCAACATCGCATCCTCCTTAGTCGACAAAGGCAAATTCATTGGTTTGGAGTAACACTTGTGCATAACGGCCCCAAGCATCGAGGCGGCGCGGCGGGGGCCCGTGGAAATCATTCTTGGCATTCCATTGCTGGTCGCCAATACGGATGTTGGGAGCCCAGGTGAAGGAATCGTTTTCGGGATCCTGACGGGAATCGACGATGAAGTCGATCGTATCGCCAAGCTCAACCGCTAGGCCGTTGAGCTTGGTTTCGGCGGAAGAGCCGTTGACGGCAAAGGAGGCGATTTCACCTAAGCGACTAACGACGATACGGCCATGCACGCCGTCTCCATACACCACCGCCCCTTGGCCATGCCGGAGCGTACCGTCGATACTGAGCTTGCCTGCGACGGGGCTGACAAAGCGCCGCGCGACAGCTTGGCTGGGTCCTTCACCAGGCTCGCCGCCGGTGGGCCGCAGCACGGCCTTGCCCGTGCCGGGCGCCGGCATGGAAGCGCCCCCTTGCCAGCTTTCATTGGCAAAAGTGCCGAATGGGCGGAACCCTTGACCAAAGGTGCCGTATTGCCATGGCGAGGTATTTACGGGCTCCGCCGAAGCTTCGCTTTGGGCCAGATAGTGCAAGCCAGCCTGGACTTCGGCATTAGTGGCCGCGCGCGAGAACAACTGTGCGTAGAGAGCCTGGATGAGTCCGGCGTCGCCCGTGGCCGTAGACTGCGCGCGCTGGGCGATGGCCGCGGATTGCTCCACCACGAGTGGGCTATTCAGGAAGAATAAGGCCTGCTGCGGCACGGTGGTGTTGTAGCGCAGGGGCGCGTGCTGATCGGGCGAGGCAAAGTCAAAGGCGGCCAGGGTAGCGGGCACGCGGCCGCGTTCGATAAAGGCGTAGACAGTGCGGCGCGGCACGGAAGGTTGGGCCATCAGTAAGTAGGGTAGGCCGCCCACCGTCTGATCGAGTTGGCCGGAGGCGGAGAGCATCGCATCGCGCAGGCTTTCGATCTCCAGGCGCCGGCGGTTCATGCGCCACAGGAGTAAGTTCTCGGGGTCGGACTTACGGGCTAACTCGTTATTCTCGCTGCTTTGGCGGTAAGTACTCGATGACAGAATCATCCGGTGCAGCGCCTTTACCGACCAGCCGGATTCCACAAACTTAACCGCCAACCAATCGAGTAACTCGGGATGCGTGGGCGCGTCGCCGCGGAAGCCGAAGTCACTGGGCGTACGGACTAAGGCCGAGCCGAAGTGGTGCATCCAGACGCGATTCACCATCACGCGGGCAGTAAGTGGATTCTTAGGGTCGATAATCGCCGTGGCTAACTCCGCGCGGCCGCTCCCGTTGCGGAAAACCGGACTATCGCCGCCGGCAATCGCCGAGAGGAATCGCGGTGGGGTAAGTGCGCCCGGGTTGGCAGGATTACCACGGACGAAGACATGGGCGGCGACAGGATCGGGGACGTCTTCCATGGCCATGGCGCGAGGGGGCGCGCCGTCGTAAGCGTATTGGGAGAGCAAGAAAGTATAACGATTGCGATGGGCGCGGGAGTTATTGCTATCGCCCTCGGTGTAGATTTGTTCGAACTCGTCGAGCGGCACCGCCGAGGGGTCCGGCAGTTTCTTACGCCAGCGGGCGAGGACGTGCGAATTGAGTTGGCGATCCTTTACTAGCTCTTCGATTTCGAGCGCCGTCTTGCCTTCGGAGTTCCGTGCGGCTTTTTCATAGTCCGCCGACTGCGTCCGGAAGAAGGCGACCATCTCGGCATGCCGGCGCTGGCGATAGGCGGCGAAATCGCTTTGGCTGCGAGTGAGGCGCTGCCGATAGAGCTGGTCTTTCTCGCTCACCGACGAGTGCGGCGCGAGCGCAGGTAAGTCCTCTGGCGGACGAATATTCGAGAAGATCGAATAGAGGGAGTAATAATCCTTAGTCGGGATCGGATCGAACTTATGGTCGTGACAGCGGGCGCAAGCGACGGTGAAACCTAACATGCCGCGGGTAACGGCATCGATGCGATCGTCAACGGTCTCCGGAACGCTCTTCGGAAACTCGCGGCCCAGACTCAAGTAACCGAGGGCGGCTAAGTGCCGAGTGGGTAAACCGGGGACGCGATCGGCGGCCAATTGATATTGCAGGAATTTGTCGTAAGGCAGGTCTTCATTCAGCGCGCGGATCACCCAATCGCGATAAGTGTAGGACCACGGGAATTTGATGCCGGAATTGACGGCGTCATTGTTGGAGTCGGCATAGCGGGCGACGTCCAGCCAGTGCCGGCCCCAACGCTCGCCATAGTGGGGCGAGGCGAGTAACTGGTCGACTAACTTCTCGTAAGCGCGCGAGGACTTGTCGGCCACAAAGGCATCGACGGCGGCTTTGGTGG
>JBBQQS010000394.1:0-5247 GCA_038215525.1 Bryobacterales bacterium | reverse complement strand
CGCGCTGCCGCCGGCGCCGATTACGAGCGACCACACGCCTGAGGAATACATGGCGAACGTGGAAACGGTGCGCCAGCGGATGAAGGTGGGCGATTACTACGAAGTGGTGCTGCGGCAGACCTTCCGGACGACCTACGGCGGCCGTCCGTCGGAGCTATTCGAGCGGATCCAAACCGCGAGCCCCAGCCCGTATGAGTTTCTGATCCAGTTGGGCGACGACGCGCTGGTGGGCGCCTCCCCCGAGATGTTTGTGCGGGTGGAAGGCACGCGAGTGGAGACCTGTCCGATATCCGGCACGGCGCGCCGGACGGGCGACCCGCTGCGCGATGCCGAAGCGATTCGCGAGTTACTCAATTCGCCCAAAGAGGAAAGCGAATTGACGATGTGCACGGACGTTGACCGCAACGATAAGTCGCGCGTTTGTTTGCCGGGCACGGTGCAGGTAATTGGGCGGCGGTTGATTGAGTCCTATGCAGGTTTGTTCCATACGGTGGATCATGTCGAAGGAACGCTCGAGCCGGGCTTCGATTCGCTCGATGCCTTTTTGACCCACATGTGGGCCGTGACGCTGATTGGCGCGCCGAAGAAATGGGCGGCGCAGGCGGTGGAGGACTTGGAGAAGTCCGCGCGCGGGTGGTATGGCGGGGCCATCGGCATGATCGCTATGAACGGCGATATTAACACGGGAATTACCATTCGCACGGCGCATTTGAAGGCCGGTTGGGCGCACTATTCAGCTGGCGCCACGTTGTTGTATGACTCAGTGCCGGAGGCCGAAGAAGCGGAGACGCGCTTGAAAGCTACCGGATTTTTCCGCGCGTTGGGTCCGCCGGCGCCCAAGGCGAGTAAGTCGAAGGGGCAGGCGCCTCTTAATGGCCTGAAGTTACTCTTAGTCGATAACGAAGATTGCTTCATCCATACGCTGGCGAACTATGCGCGGCAGGCGGGAGCGAGCATTGTTACTTATCGCTCCGGATTTCCGCGCCACTTACTCGACGAAGTGAAGCCGGACTTACTCCTGATTTCACCCGGCCCCGGGCGGCCCGCGGATTTCGGCGTGCCGGACTTAGTCCGCGAGGCAGCGCGACGGGGATTGCCGGTCTTCGGCGTTTGCCTGGGCTTGCAAGGCATTGTCGAAGCCTTTGGCGGCGATCTCGATGTCCTGGATTATCCGATGCACGGGAAGCCGTCTTATATCCGGCACCACAACACGGGAGTATTCGAAGGCTTGCCGGAGCGCTTCCGTGTGGGCCGGTATCACTCACTCCATGCTCGCCGGAGCACGCTGCCGCGGGAGCTTGAAATTACGGCCGAGAGCGAAGATGGCATCATCATGGGCCTGCGCCATCGTGACCTCCCAATTGAGGGCGTGCAGTTTCATCCCGAGAGTCTGCTGTCGCTCGAAGGTCAGGTGGGGCTAGAGCTGATTCGCCATGCCATGCTGATTCCGTCGCGCGCCGCGTTGGCTAAATAGGGCCCGGTTCGCGGCTTAGAGACGGGCTGGGAGCCCCGGAGCGTGTCACTGACTTTGAGACACTCGGAGACCGAGTTTAGTGAGTATTGCCTATGAGCTGCCAGGTTTATTGATCCAGACCTCCGTGGGAGGACACCGATGGTGCCAGGATGGCAGCCGAAGGGCCGCTAGGAGGTCGGACTCCCTACCCTTTCGTCCAGCGATATTTCGAAGCGAAAATTAGTCGTTGTAGCGAGGCCTGGCGTTGGGGGATCTGCAGACCGGTCCGCGAAGGCGCCAAGCCACACGGCGGACATGCACGCGATGGAGGAGTCTGACTGCCGCGTAGTACCTGTGAAGCAGCCGAACAAAGAAGGGCGACCTTCGGCGGAGGCAGCGGAGGGAAGGCGGCAGCCCAAGGAGAACGACGCGCAATCCAGCATCCAACCGACACAGAGCGGGCGACGGGTGTCCCAGGGATTGAGCGGCGTGCGCCAGTTGGCGCGGCAAAGGAAACAAGAGCGGTTCACCGCTTTGCTGCGCAACGCCCGTTGGGTATAGCGGCGCTCGAGGACAAGATCGTTCAACAGGCCGTGGTGACCGTGCTCAATGGTTTTCGACTGGTGGGCCGAGGTAGAGCGCCAGAAAATGGCGCAAGGGGACGTGATCATCGATCTCGTGGCCGGCTTCCAGCATCAGGCGGATGCCGTACATTTCCTGCGAGACTTAGAGGAACGCCTAGCGAAGTTTGGGTTGGAAGTTCATCCGGAGAAGACGCGGCTCATCGCGTTCGGGCGCTTTGCGGCGTCTGTTTACCGGAAACTGGGGGAGGGGAAACCGGAAACGTTCGCGTTCCTCGGGTTCACGCTCTACTATCCATGCTTTCGCGATTCCGAGTGTCGTGATTGGCGGCATGTACTACGGCAGGCTCTACCTGCCCTCGGCAGGCTCTACCTGCCCAGTAGGTTTAGCGTCCGAACCCCGGAAACGAGGTCGGGAAGGGCAATTTCATTTTCGCCATCCGTTTGCCCAGCATCCCACCGGCCAGGCCGCCGGTGAGTTTCTTCATCATTTTCCGCATCTCCTGATACTGCTTCACCAGGTTATTCACGTCCTGCACGGTGGTGCCGCTGCCCATCGCGATGCGCTTGCGCCGACCGCCATTTAGCAGCAGGGGATTGTTGCGCTCGCCCTGGGTCATCGAGTCGATGATGGCCACGATGCGCGTCAGTTCGCCCTCGTCCACCTTGGCGTTCTTCATCTCTTTGGGCATGTTGGCCATGCCAGGCATCATCTTTAGCAAGTTCTCGAGCGGACCCAGCTTGCGAATCTGCTTCAACTGATCGCGGAAGTCCTCAAGCGTAAACTCGTCGTCCAGCAGCTTCTGCTGCATCTTCTCGGCTTGCTTCTGGTCGACGGCCTCGCTCACCTTTTCGATCAGGCTCATCACGTCGCCCATGCCGAGAATGCGCTGCGCGGCCCGGTCCGGGTGGAAGGGCTCGAAGGCGTCAGACTTTTCGCCCACGCCCACGAACTTCAGGGGCTGCCCGGTGACGCTGCGGATCGATAGCGCCGCGCCGCCGCGCGCATCGCCGTCCATCTTCGTCAGCACTACGCCCGTAATGCCCAACCGCTGATGGAACTGCTCGGCGGACTTCACCGCGTCCTGCCCCGTCATGGCGTCGGCGACAAAGAGAATCTCGGTCGGGTTCAGTTGCGCCTTCAAAGCGTCCAACTCCACCATCAGCTCTTCGTCGATATGCAAGCGGCCGGCCGTGTCGACGAGGATGGTGTCGCGCCCGGCGCGTGAGGCTTCGATCTTCGCGCCCTTCACCAATTCCGAAGGCCGGTTCTCGCCCGGCTCGCCGATCCAGATGGGGACCTTGATCTCGCGGGCCAGCACGGCCAGTTGTTCGCGCGCCGCCGGACGGTAGATGTCGACGGAAACCAACAATGGCGTGCGGTCCTGCTTCACGAGCCATTTGGCGAGCTTGGCCGTGGACGTCGTTTTGCCCGAACCCTGCAAGCCCACCATCATGATCACGCTGGGCGGCTCATTGGCGAAACGGAGCTTGGCCTGGTGCTGGCCGAGGATCTTCACCAGTTCCTCGTGCACGATCTTGATGACCTGCTGGCCCGGTGACAGCGCCTGCATCACCTCCTGCCCCATCGCCTTCACCTTCACCGCTTCGATGAGTTGCTTCACCACGCGGAAGTGGACGTCGGCTTCCAGCAGCGCGATGCGGATCTCTTTGAGCGCCGCCTCCATATTCTCGGGCGTCAGCTTGCCCTCGCCGCGGAGGTTCTTGAAGACGCGTTGGAGTTTATCGGAGAGGGATTCGAACATGGCGGGTACTAACTCTCTAGCGTAGCAATAACCCGCCACAAGCTACAATCAGAGGCATGTCGCAGGAGCTTCGCCGCTGGTTTAACTCGCACTGGACCCCCGCCAAATACCAGGCCTTCCTGGCCTCCATCGACGCCGACCTCGGCAGTCACGTCGAGTTCCGCGTCTCCGAAACCCCATGCTTTTTCGACACGGCACTGGCCGAACGCATGTGCGCTTCCGGCATCGACCTGCTTGAGCAACTCACCAATCCGGACTACATGCTGGTGAGCGACCGCGCTGTGCCCGAGGCCTACCGCGTCCCTAACGAGGCGCCGCACCCGATGTTTGTCCAGGTGGACTACGGCTTGATCCGCGACGCGGACGGCAACATCCAGCCCCGGCTGGTGGAGATCCAGGGCTTCCCTTCTCTGTACGGCTTTCAGCCCTTGATGGCGGAACACTATAAGTCAGCCTACGGGCTCGATCCGGACTTGAAGTACCTGCTGGACGGCCTCGATCGCCCGGCTTACAATGCCGTGTTGCGCGATGCCATCCTGGGCGGGCATGACCCCGAAAACGTGATCCTGATGGAGATTGACCCGGAGCAGCAGAAGACCCGTTGCGACTTCATCTGCACCGAACGCATCGCCGGCATCCGTACCGTCAACATCCGCGACATCGAACAAAAGGGCGCCAATTTGTTTTATTCGGCCCACGGCCGCCAAGTGCCCATTGAGCGGATTTACAATCGCACCATCATCGACGAGCTTGAGCGCAAAGGCGTGGAAGCCCCCTTCCGATGGACCGACGATCTCCATGTAGAATGGGCCGGCCATCCCAACTGGTATTTTCGTTTGAGTAAGTTCTCCATGCCATTTCTGAAGCACGAAACGGTGCCCGAAACGTACTTCATGAACACGCTCGACCACCTGCCCGACGACCCCGAAAACTGGGTACTGAAGCCCCTGTTCTCCTTCGCCGGCTTAGGCGTCATCGTGGGACCCACGCGCGCGGAACTGGACGCCGTCCGCGAGCGCGAAAACTATATCCTCCAACGCCGCGTCCGCTTCGACCCGGTGATCGACACGCCCTACGGGATGACGATGGCCGAAGTCCGGCTGATGTTCATCTGGACCGACCGACCGCGCCCAGTCAACACCATCATCCGCACCGGCCGCGGCAAGATGATGGGCGTCGACCAGAATAAAGGCCTCGAATGGGTCGGCGCCTCCGCCGCCTTTTACGTCTAAACAATTGTAAGGAAACCACCATGAATCCAGAACGCGATCTCGAAATTCCAGAAGTCGTCCCTACCGATCCCCAAGCGCAGGAAGTTGTGCGCGGCTGGGCCGCGGGTGGGGGGCTGGTCTGGGCTCTCCGCTCGGGCGCGTGGGAGGACGGCGAATCCTGGGGAATCGTTCTCGCCGACCTCGCCCGCCACATCGCCTATACCGTCCACGAAGCC
>JBBQQS010000393.1:0-5271 GCA_038215525.1 Bryobacterales bacterium | reverse complement strand
AAATCGTGCTGCGCTCCGGCACCAGCCTTCAGGCGCAGACGACGATGATCGCAACCGGGGCGAACCGTATGAAGCACTTGTTCCTGGAGCAAAAGACCATCGGCACGGCGAGCGAGAACTCGGCGCTGCTGACCTTTAATGGTCAACGCGAAGGCCTGGCCAGTTGGCTCGCCACACCGGCGGCCACCGCAGCGGGCGAGTATATTTCGGCCGATGCTTTAGTCGCCGGATCCGTAACGACGCGCAATCCGCGCCAGATGTTTGACTCGCTGCTCGATACCTTATCGAAGCTGTCGCCGGATTCGATCAGGCACTTACGCGAGTTCGAACAAAAGACGGGCGTGAATTTCGCAAATGACATCGCCGGCGCCTTGGGCACCGACTATGCTTATGCGGTAGAGACGCCGACCTTGCCGATTCCCGGCTGGATCGCAGCGGCCGAAGTCTATCGGCAGGCTTCGCTCGATGAGTCGCTCCGGCGCTTTGTCGATGCCTACAATCGCGAATCGAAGGACTCGAAGCTGACGCTGAAGATCGAGACCACGGGTGGCCGAACTTGGACCACGGTGACGAGTTCGCTCGCCCCCACGATGGCCTTGCAGATGACTTACGACCGCGGCTATCTGTTACTGAGTTCGGACCGGGCGATTATCACCCGCGCCATCCAGACGCGCAACGGCGGCTTCCCGCTGGTACGCTCGGCGAAGTTCCGCAGCCAACTGCCGACAGGCGCGGGCATGCACCAATCGGCTTTCTTGTGGATCAACACCAGCGACTCAGTTCGGCAGATGCTGTCGAGCGTCGTTACCGGGCAATTAGCCACGCTGTTGCAAAGCCGGGAGCCAATGCTCATTTTAGTGAACGGAGAAACGGAACGAATCTCGGCCGCGAGTCGTAACCGAATTACCAGCCTGATTTTTGACATGATGCTGGCCGGGGTGACCCAGGGCGATCAAAGACGCCAGGCGCCCCGGGTTCTTGAAAAGAAGGCACAATTGTAAGCATGGTTCCGGTACTCGAACTCGACAACTTACGTGTTCAGCTTGGCCGGCGGGAGATCCTGAAAGGGCTCTCCTGCCGGCTCGGCGTTTCAGAAGGCGGCGGCCGCGCCATTGGGCTTCTGGGCCCCAATGGCGCGGGCAAGAGCACGTTGATCCAGACCAAGCTGGGCTTTCACGCGCCTTTGTCAGGCACCGCCAAGCTCTTTGGTTTCGATTGCCATCGGCAACCCAAGGAAGTGCGGGCCCGCTTGGGCTATATGCCAGAGAATGATTCCTTCATCTCCAACATGACCGCGGTGGCTTTTCTCCGGATGATGGGTGAGTTATCCGGCATGCCCCGCGGCGCGGCGCTGGAGAAAGCGCACGAGACCTTGTTTCACGTCGGCCTCGGCGAGGCGCGCTACCGGCAATTGGGCACTTACTCACTCGGCATGAAGCAGATGGCGAAGCTAGCGCAGGCCATCATCCACGGGCCCGAGTTAGTGATCTTAGACGAGCCCACCAACGGCCTCGATCCCGCGGCCCGGCTGCGGATGTTGACCTTGATTCACGAGATCAAGGCGACGCATAAGATGAATGTGCTCCTCTGTTCGCACTTACTGCACGACGTCGAAGAGACCTGCGACGAAGTACTGATCCTGAAAGACGGGCAGATTGTGCACCATGCGAATTTGGAAGAAGAGCGCCGTTCGAACCGGCGCTTTGTGGAATTAGAATTAGGCGGCGTCACGACCGGCTTCGCCGCGGCCTTAGGGACCTTGGGCGCTGCCGGCGTCGACGAGGGTGAAGGGCGTTGGCGCGTCGTGCTGCCGGCGGATATTGAAATTGGCGCGCTGTGGCGATTGGCGGCCGAGCGGCACTTACAGGTGCGGAAGCTCACTTACCGGCGCGACACGCTCGAAGAGATTTTCTTGAAAGCCGTGGGCCACATCCGCGCGACGCCCGGTGACGCCACGAAGCCGCCGCCCTTACCGCCCGCGATGCCTGAGGAGGTGACCCATGGCCGTCTATAAACGCGGTTATCAACGTTACGAAGGTCCGCGCACCGGCACCTGGGATCGGCTGATGGTACTGCCGCGATTCAGTTGGGGCCAACTGATGTCGCAGCGGCTGGTGATTGCCGTGCTGATCGGCGCGGCATTCTGGCCCCTGCTTTGCGGCATTTTCATTTACATTGCCAACCATATCGAGTTACTCGCTGGTTTCGGCCAAGGCTTCCAGAAATTCCTCGCCGTTGACGGCAGTTTCTTCAAGACCTTCATGATTGTTCAATCGACCTTTGCGATTGGCCTGGCCGCAATGACCGGCCCCGGCCTGATTGCTCCGGACCTTACCAACAACGCCCTGCCACTATACTTCTCACGCCCCATGTCGCGCTGGGAGTATGTGCTGGCCCGGATGATCGTCCTCGCCGGCATGTTATCGGCCATTACGTGGATTCCCGGCTTACTCATCTTCGGCATGCAAGTCGGCATGGCCGGTAGTGATTGGTTCAGTAAGTATTGGAACCTTGGCTTAGCTGTCTTCCTTGGCTTCGCCATGTTAGTGATCCTCGCCAGCTTAGTGGCCCTGGCGAGTTCGGCGTGGGTGAAATGGCGTGTCGTCGCCGGAGCACTGGTGCTGGGCTTCTTCTTTGTCCTGGCGGGTGCGGCGCAGATGATGAATTCGATCTTCCGCGATTCGGCAGGAAGTTTGCTGAATCCTTTGTACTTATTGGGCCGCTTGTGGGCGGCGATGATGGGTATCGATTCGCCCGATGAATCGGAACCGGGCCTCTGGGCCTGCGCTTCGGCTTTAATTGGCTTTTGCGCTTTGATGATCGTGGTGCTCGAGCGCAAGCTACGCCCCGTGGAGGTGGTGAAGTGAGTAACGAAATTATCTTCACCGAAGTGTCCAAATTCTACGGCGAAGTGCTGGGTGTCAATCGCGTCTCGCTGCGTGTGCCACCGGGAATTACCAGCTTAGTCGGCCCAAACGGCAGCGGCAAGACGACTTTGATGAATCTGATGTGCGGCCTGATCCACGCCGACCAGGGCACCATATCGGTGCGCGGCATTTCGCCCCGCAACCCTGAACAACTCATGCGCCAAACGGGTTACTGCACCCAGTTTGACGCGGCACCGCGTGGCTATACGGGTTATCAGTTTGTGTCGGCGGCGCTGCTACTCCACGGCTACAGCCCTGCCGAAGCTGACGAACGTACCTGGCGTGCCATCGACCGCGTCAACTTGCGCGAGGCCGCCCCACGCAAAGTGGCGGGTTACTCGAAGGGCATGCGGCAGCGGATTCGCTTGGCGCAATCGATCGCGCATGAGCCGGATGTGTTGATTCTCGATGAGCCTTTGAATGGTCTCGATCCGTTGGTGCGCGCCGAAACCATCGCCCTCTTTCGCGAGTTCGCCGCTCGCGGTAAACATGTGATTCTCTCGAGCCACGTGCTCCAGGAAGTGGACGTCATCTCCGACCAAGTGATCCTGATTGCCAACGGCTCCATCATTGCCGAGGGCCAGATCCACAACGTTCGCGAAGAAATGACCGAGCACCCGAGTCAATTCCTGATTCGCTGCCCGGACGCGGCAAAGGTAGCTGCGCTCTTGTTTGCGGAGGACCACATCACCGAGGTCCGCTTGCACGCCGACCGGCAGGGCTTATTAGTCCTCACCCGTTCGCGCGAGCGCTTCTCCGAGCTACTCAACCAGATTGTACTCGGCGGACAGAATATCGAAAGCATCGTGCAGGCCGATGCCAATGTCGATTCCTTATATGAGTATCTGATTGGAGGCGGGCGCTAATGACGAAACTATGGGCCAACCAGGTGCTCACTATCGCCCGGCTCGAGGTGCGCAAAGCCTTCCTGTCGAAGCGCGGGTTATGGGTCTATCTGCTGGCGCTCTTTCCCGCCGTGTTGTTTTTCGGCCATGGCATCGACACGCAGTGGAAACGCAAGCAGTGGAGCCAGCAGGTGACTTCGCGATCCCTGGTCGAGAGTGTGCAGATAGGCGAGCGCGCGGCGGATGTCCGTCTGAAGCTGGGCAAGCCCTTACGCGACTTCGAATACCGCCGCCGCCGTGACGGCAACGACGAAAGCCGCCGGATGATGGAGTATTTCGACGGCCAACGGCGCTATCAATTCCATTTCGTCGACGACTTACTCAAAGATAAAAGCGACCAAGCCTTGGCTTCGCTCGAAGAGGATACCCAGGTATTCTCCGGGATGTTCCAATACTTCTATCTTCGTCTCGCGATCTTCTTCGGCTGCCTCGGCATCTTTATGAACCTGTTCCGAGGCGAGATGCTGGATAAGACCCTGCACTTCTGGTTTCTCGCTCCGGTGCGGCGGGAAGTATTGCTGGTGGGTAAGTACCTCGCCGGCTTAGTCGCTTCGGCAATTATCTTTGGCGGCGGCACGATGCTGGCGTTCTTCGCCATGCTCTGGGCGCTCGATCCGGCGGATGTACAAGCCTATTGGCAAGGCCCCGGCATGGGCCACTTATTTTGGTACACGGCTTCGGCCATGCTGGGCTGCGTCGGCTACGGCAGCGTCTTTCTCGCCGCGGGACTATTACTCCGTAACCCGATCGTGCCCGCTTCGATGATCTTGCTTTGGGAATCGATCAATGGCTTCCTACCGGCGATACTGCAGAAGCTGAGTATTTTGTACTATCTGCAATCGCTATGCCCGCTGCCTCCACCGGTAGATAAGAACATGCCGGCGGTATTGCGGTTGATCCTCGCTCCGGCTGAACCCGCACCAGCGGTGTGGGCCGTCCTCGGGCTACTGGGCGTCACCGCGTTGGTGTTGTGGGTGGCGAGCCAGGCCGTCCGCCGGCTTGAGATCAATTATTCCACTGAATAACTTAGGCGAGCATCGGCTGAATCACTTTGCCTTCAACGTCCGTCAACCGGAAGTCGCGGCCCATGTGGCGGTAAGTCAATCGCGTATGGTCGAAGCCCATGGTGTGGAGCATCGTCGCCTGTAAGTCATGCACGTGGACCGGGTTTTCGACAATATTGAAGCCGATATCATCGGTGCGGCCGATCACCTGCCCGCCCTTGATGCCGCCGCCGGCGAGCCACATGGAGAATGCCAGCGGATGATGGTCGCGGCCCGCGTTGTCGGGGTCGCGCGTGTTGCGGACCTCCTGCATCGGCGTACGGCCAAACTCGCCGCCCCAGACGACCATGGTTGAATCGAGCAGGCCGTTGCGAAAGATAAAATTTTATCGTCTGAAATTAGAAATATAATATTAACAGAATTAGATAGATTATC
>JBBQQS010000392.1:0-5286 GCA_038215525.1 Bryobacterales bacterium | reverse complement strand
GCCCATCCGCGATTTGTTCTCCATGCTGCCCGAGTCTCGCGAACGGGGTTACAAAGCCGGGCGCTTCAGCTTCAACGTGCGCGGCGGACGCTGCGAAGCCTGCCAGGGGGATGGTTTGAAGCGCATCGAGATGAATTTTCTGCCGGACGTTTATGTTACTTGCGACGTCTGCCGCGGCCAGCGCTACAATCGCGAAACCTTGCAGGTGAAATACAAGGGCCACTCGATTTCCGACATCCTCAATATGAGCATCGAGGACGCGATTCCCGTACTCGAGAATATTCCTCAAATTCATCAGAAATTGATTACTTTGCACGATGTGGGCCTGGGTTACGTGAACCTGGGGCAATCGTCCACCACGCTCTCCGGCGGCGAGGCGCAGCGAATTAAGTTAGCGCGCGAGTTATCGAAGCGGCAGACCGGACGGACGCTTTATATCCTGGACGAACCCACCACGGGCCTGCATTTCGAGGACGTGCGGCGCTTACTCGACGTCCTGCAAAAGTTAGTCGACCATGGCAATAGCGTGCTGATTATCGAGCATAACCTGGACGTCATCAAGACCGCCGATTGGCTGATCGATCTAGGCCCCGAAGGCGGCGAGGGCGGTGGCGAGATTGTGGCGCAGGGCACGCCCGAGCAGGTGATCAAAAACAAGCGCAGCCATACCGCGCGTGCCCTGGCCAAAGTGATGAAGCCAAAGTGATGAAGTAGTTTACTGGACGGTATCGCGCGCACGCGGCGGTGGCGGCTCCCAGATGTTTTTAACGAAGAGGATATCGGCACCGGGCGACTTCGGCTCCTTGGCCACCCGGTAGTCGACGCTCTTAAAAAGCTCCTGCGCCGCCAAGTTATCCTGCGGCACTGAGGCGTAGATCTTGGACGTTTCGCAAGTCGACTCAAAGCCCATCAACATGTCCGAGCCGACGCCGTCGCGGCGCTGCTCCGGAATCACATGGATCAGCTTCACGCAGCCGTGCTTGCCGCCTTGAGCGCTGTAGTCGAAGATGCCGTAGGCCATAATCTGGCCCTCATGCGTGACCAGTTTGCAGTGGCCCTCGCGAATCGCCGTCTCGATCAATTGGAGCTTGGCCGGATTGTCCCGAGCTTCCGGATCGACATCCTGAATGTGCTCCAGATCGTCGGCCTCAGCCTGCTCGGTCATGTAGCACTTGAACTCTTGCATCTCTGATTCGTCGAGCTCATCGAACTCTTCGAGTTCCTCGTCGAATTCGTCAAAGTCAGCCTCGGCGGGCTTGGGAAAGTCTTCTGCTTTCATAAATCCTCCAATGGAGAGTATTTAATTAGAATTATAGAGGAATATTGCCATGCTTTTTGCGCGGCATAGTGTCGACTTTGTTTTCGAGCATCCGCAAGGCGGCGATCAGGCGCGGGCGGGTGTCGCGCGGCTCGATTACATCGTCGACAAAACCGTGCTCGGCGGCGACGAAAGGGTTCGCGAAGCGCTCCTTAAACTCCTGCACTTTGTCGGCCCGCGTCAGGCCGGGCGTGGAGGATTCGGCGATTTCGCGCCGGTAGACGATGTTCACCGCGCCTTCAGCCCCCATCACGGCGATCTCGGCCGTGGGGTAGGCGAGGTTGATGTCAGTGCGTAAGTGCTTGGAACCCATCACGCAATAGGCACCGCCGTAGGCTTTGCGCGTGATGACGGTGATCTTCGGCACGGTGGCTTCGGCGTAGGCGTAGAGCAGTTTGGCGCCGTGGCGGATGATGCCGCCGAACTCCTGCTGCACGCCGGGCAGGAAGCCCGGCACGTCCTCAAAGGTGATGATGGGGATGTTGAAGGCGTCGCAGAAACGGACGAAGCGCGCGCCTTTGACGGAGGAATCGATGTCGAGGCAACCGGCCAGAAAGTTGGGCTGATTGGCGACGATGCCCACCGTCCGACCGTCGAGGCGGGCAAAGCCGACCACGATATTCCTTGCGTAATGCTCATGAATTTCGAGAAAATCACCGTCGTCGACCACGCGGGTGATGACGTCCTTGATGTCGTAGGGCACGTTCGACGCCTCGGGCACGACGGTGTCGAGCGCGGCGTCGCGGCGGTCGACCGGGTCGTTGGTGGGTTTCCGCGGAGCCTCGTCGCGATTGTTGCTCGGCAGAAAGGCCAGCAGGCGCCGCAGTTGGCGAAGGCAATCGGCATCGTCGGCGGCGAGGAAGTGGGCCACGCCGCTCTTCTCGTTGTGCGTCATGCCGCCGCCCAGTTCCTCCTTGGTGACCTCTTCGTGGGTGACGGTTTTGATGACGTCCGGGCCGGTGACGAACATATAGCTGGTGTGTTCCACCATGAAGACAAAGTCCGTGATGGCGGGCGAATAGACCGCGCCGCCAGCGCAAGGGCCCATGATGGCGGAGAGCTGCGGCACCACGCCGCTGGCGAGAGTGTTGCGGAGGAAGATATCGGCGTAACCGCCTAACGAGAGCACGCCCTCTTGAATGCGCGCGCCGCCGGAATCATTGAGGCCGACGAGCGGTGCGCCGTTTTTGAGGGCGAGGTCCATCACCTTGACGATCTTGCGGGCGTTGGTTTCCGATAGCGAACCGCCCAGCACAGTGAAGTCCTGGGCGAACACGTACACCAGCCGCTGGTTAACGTAACCCCAGCCGGTGATGAAGCCATCGCCTTCGTAGACCTGTTCGTCCATGCCGAAGTCGCGGCAGCGGTGGCGGACAAAGGCGTCGAGCTCCTGGAAGGTGCCTTCGTCAAGGAGTAAGTCGACGCGCTCGCGGGCGGCGAGCTTGCCGTCTTTATGCTGGCGTTCCTGGCGAGCAGCGCCCCCGCCTTCTTTGGCTGCGGTGTGCCGCCGGCGGACTTCATCGAAACGGTCTACAGCCACTGATTGGCCCCCACAGTCCTGACTAGAAAATAAGCCGGGGACAGTTGCCTGCTGCCGGCTTACATCCGCAAATTAGCGACGACCGAAAAACTGTCCGGCGACGCCCTTCAACAGGTCGTCCACCATGGAGCCATCCTTGTTCTGATCGAGGAAGGAGCCCAACATGCCCATCACGCCACTCGACTGGCCGCCTTGCATCATCCCGGCCAGATTGTTGCTGGACGATTGCTTCGAAAGCGCACCCATGACGAGCGAAGCCACGATCGGCAGCATCTGCTTGAGTACGTCGGAGCCGATACCGGTCTGTTCAGCAGCCTGGGCGGCCACTTGGCGGCTGGCGTCCTTACTACCGAGCAAATGACCCAGGATCGAATTGCCATCCTGGGTGGCGTTGCCGAGGGTCGACGGATCGTCAAGATACTGTTGATGACCGCCGCCGGTGAGCGCGCCCATCAAACCCTCCAGGCCGCCTTCCTGCTGAACATTACGTTGCACGCCGCCGGTGAGTGCGGGCAGCAGGGCGGCAATCGCGCTCTGGGCCTGCGATTGGTTGAGGCCAAACTGTCCGGCTACCTGCTGCAAAACGCCGCCGCCGGCGGCGCCCATAATCGTCTCTAAAAGTGGGTTCATCGAATTGGTCTCCTTTGGATAACTCCCCGAAGTATACGTCATCGTCCGGTTGAGGGTTGCGAGAAGTCGTTGGTAAATGTTTGGGACAAATTAATTCTTGCCTCCCGCACGGAGGCATTGTTTTTGGCCAGGAAATCGAGCACCGTTTGGGCCTGCTCCAACTGAAACTGGCCGCGGGGATCGTAGCGCGGCAGGTGCAGGCGCAAGGCGCCCAGGCTGCCACTACCCAGTTGCGCCAGCACCTGCTCGGGAGTGTGGCCACGGATCCAGGAGACGGCCGCCTGCATTGCGCGCACCAGCCGTCGGACACGATCCGGATTCGCCGCGAGCCAAGCCGGTTGCGCCAGCAGCGACATACTTGGATAGCCATCGGTGCCGAATACCTTGCGGTTGCCTTCCGGGCTGAACGTCTCGGCTAAGGTGACCATTTCCGGATGGCGTTCGCGCAGGGGCACCAGCGTATTGGCCAGCACGACGCCCGCATCCACTTTGCCGGACTCGAGCGCCACCAAGGCCGCCGGCCCAACGCCGATCGCCGCAAAGCTCACATCCGTGGGCACCAAGCCGGCCTGTTCCACCAGCCGCGCGGCAAAGTTCTGCATGGGGCCGCCGGGTGCGGCAACTCCGATGACTTTGCCTTTGAGCCCGCGCAGACCGGAAAGCGTCTTGCCAGGCGCGGCAACCATAGCCAGGCAATGGCAGTTGGTGAGTTGGAGATAGGCCACCACGGGCTTGCCTAAGGCTTGGACGGTGATGGCCTGTTCGTAAGTACCGACAATGGAGTCGGCACTGCCGGAGAGAAGCGCCTCCATGGCCTTGCTACCGCCGGCGATCTCCTGCAATTCGACGGTGAGGCCCTCTTTTTCGAAGAAGCCGAGCTTCTGGGCCAGCAGCGGGGCTTCAGCGCCTTGGAAGATCACGAGACGCAGACGTTCCGGGCCGGGTTTCGCACAACTAGCGAGCCAAAGTAGGGAAAGTACAGTAAGGGTCCGCAAATACTAGGGTAGCGCGAACTACTTCCCGAGGACCTCCGATACATTGAGGTCCATGCCCATCGCACGCCGCCTTGCGCGGTCCGCTTTTTGCCGCGCCGCGTTTTGCGAAGGATCCTTTCACGCTGGGCGTCGTCCTCTGGACGCGGCTCGCCCCGGATCCGCTCAGCGTCGACACCCTGCATGGCGGCTCGCCGAAGATGAAAAGCTCAGGCCAGCCAATAATTCGTTCTCGCCTCTATCTTCTATCCGCCGGATCGAGCGGCCGCAGGCCTAGATTAATCTCCATGAGGCGGCGGATTTTGGCCTTTTCGGCGAGGGCGCGGGTTTCTTCGGGGGTGAGTTTGGGTTCGTTTGGGGTGGCTTGTTTTTCGGCGGGCGCGGGGTTTATGCCGGGTTCGGCAGTGGGTGGTTTGGGTTCGTTTGGGGGCTCGGGAGCGGGGTCAGGCTGGAGGGCGCGTTCGGCTTGTAAGTGTCTCAGATCCTTGAGGCAATTGCGGTAGTGACGGTGGAGTTGGGCGTCGTAGCGGATATACAGTTTCAGCATTTGTTCGGAGTGGGCGAAGCCGTTGGCGAGTTGGGCGTTGTTGTTGGCGGCGGGGAGGCTGCGGCGGAGTTCAGTTTCGTGGTTAGCGATGGCAATTTCGATATGAGCGGTTTCTGCAAGCCAGATGCGGTGCTGACGCCACTTGGCGTAGACGGCTTCGGTGAGTAAGTCGAGTTCGTCGGGGTGTTGGGGATGGTAGGTTTTCACATACTCGTTGAGTAAGCCCAAGAATTGGGGTTCGTCTTCGACGTGAAGGAAA
>JBBQQS010000391.1:0-5295 GCA_038215525.1 Bryobacterales bacterium | reverse complement strand
CAAGGGCTTGGGCGGCCAACGCATGCCGCTCGCCGGATCCGCCTTGGCCGACGCTGAAATTGCTTTGCTGGAACGCTGGGTGAATGAAGGCGCGGTGGTGAACGCAGTAACGCCGGGAGCTACCGGTTTCTCTCTCGCGCTGAAGCCCCCCCAAGCCGGCGGCATCGACGACTTACTCAAGCGCTACGATCAGCAACATCAAGTTGCCGCAGTGCCTCCCGTCGCCGACGCCGTCTTCGCCCGCCGCGCTTACCTCGACCTGTGGGGCCTGCTGCCCACGCCGACCGACCAAGCCCGCTTCGCCCGCGATACCCGGCCCGGCAAACGCGCGTTGCTGATTGACGAGTTACTCGCCTCCCGCACCCACTTCGCCGAACATTGGGTAAGCTTCTGGAACGACTTACTGCACAATGACGAGGGCGTTAGCTATATCGGCGAACGGCAGACGATTACGCCTTGGCTATTGAAGTCCTTGGCCGAGAATCAGCCCTACAACGAGTTCGTCTCGGCGCTGCTCAATCCGGTCTCCAAGGACGATCCGGCTGGTTTCTTGAAAGGCGTCAATTGGCGCGGCACGGTAAATGCTTCTCAAACACCCGTCATGCAAGCCGCCCAGAACAGCGCGCAGGTATTTCTGGGCGTGAATTTGAAGTGTAACTCCTGCCACGATAGCTTCATCAGCCATTGGAAACTGAAAGAAGCTTATGGCTTAGCGAGCTTCTTTGCCAACGACCTGGTGAAGGAGCCGCTCGAAATTGCTCGCTGCGATTCGGGCACGGGTGTAAAAGCCACTCCCCAATTTCTCTTCCCCGAGTTAGGCGGCATCGACGCTACCGCATCGCTCGCCGAACGGCGCGCGGCGGCCGCCAAGCTATTTACCGCCAAGGAAAATGGCCTCTTTTCCCGCACCATCGTCAATCGCGTGTGGAAGCGCCTCTATGGCCACGGCTTAGTAGAGCCGGCCGACGAGATGGAAGGCGCCGCCTGGTCACCCGACTTACTCGATTGGCTGGCCGCTGATTTCGTCGCGCACAATTACGATATGCGCTACTTACTGCGCACCATCATGACCTCAGCGGCTTACTCCCGCCCGGCGGTGGCTGCCGGGCAGTTACGCGACGCTAACTACGTCTTCCGCGGGCCCTGGCCCCGCCGCCTCACCGCCGAGCAGTTCAGCGACGCCATCTCTTCCATCACCGGTGAATGGCGCATCCGCGCCGACAACCGCGCCGTACCCGGAATCTATGCCCGCGAATGGCGCTTTAAGCCAAACTCCTTAACCCGCGCCCTTGGCCGCCCCATGCGCGATGGTGCCGTCACCGAACGCCTCACCGAATCCTCCACCCTGCAAGCCATGGAACTGGCCAATGGCGAAGTGCTCACCACCCAGTTCCGCGAAGGCGCCAAACGCTTACTCGACCAAGTGGACGCCGCGCCTACTAACCTCTTCGACAGTGGATTGCTACGGGCGCAAACTCGCGTTAAAGTGGACATCGACATCACCGGCCGGCAGCAGCTTCGCTTACTGATGGTGGATGTCGACTCCTATAACCCTGCCCGCGTCGAAGCCGGCTGGGGCGACGCCGAGCTCGAAGGGCCCAACGGCAAGGTCGCCTTGGCGTCGTTGCCCACGGCCTCCAAGTTTCAGCAAACTACCTTTACTCTATTCAAAGACAAGTTACAGTTGCCGGTGCTTACGGCGCCGTTGCCCAGCGAGTTAGTCTTCGATATTGCGGGCAAAGGCTATACCCGTTTCCGTGCCACCCTGGCCATGGACGAGCGCGTAAACGACAGCGAAATCAGTGCTGCCATTCGCGCCTTTGTTTTCGACGAGCCGGCCAACGAACGCAAGTTAGTCGCCGTCACCGGAGAAACGCCACTTCCCCGCCCCACTCCCGTGCAAGGCGCGGCCAAAATCGTCAATCAGCTCTATCTCCACGCCGTCGGTCGCGCACCTTCTGCCGAAGAAGCCAAGATTGGCATGACTTTAGTCGGTGCCAGACCAACCCGCCAAGGCCTCGAAGACTTACTCTGGGTAGTCTTCCTGTCGCCCGAATTTCAGTTTGTGAGGTAAATACCATGAACCGTCGCGATTTTCTAATGAGTAGCGCGCTCGGCGCCCCCAGCTTACTGGCCAGCCAAGCCCAAGCCTTGGCGCCCAAAGCCGACTGCATGATCCTACTCTGGATGGCGGGAGGCATGGCGCAAACCGAAACCTTCGATCCCAAGAAGTACACGGCTTACGAGCCCGGCCTCTCTTCGAGCGCCGTCCTCAGCACCTTTCCGAAAATCCCCTCCAAAGTCGACGGCATCGAACTTACCGAAGGCCTGGAACGCATTGCCAGCGTGATGGACCGCGGTACCTTACTGCGCTCCCACCAAGTCGGCGACCTGGGCCACATCCTGCACACCAAGCATCAGTATCATTGGCATACCGGTTATGCCCCGCCGCAGCCGGTGCCACTGCCGCACTTGGGCGCTTGGATTGCCAAGGTCCGTGGGCCCCGGCACCCCGATGTCCCCGCCTTTATTAACATCGGCCAGAACCTTGAGTTAGGCGGCGAAGCCGACGCCCTTAAGGCCTTCCACACCGCCGGCTTTCTCGGCAGCGAATTTGGCCCCTTCAGCATCCCGGACCCCAACGACGCCGTCTCCGCCGTCCGCCCGCCCAAAGAATTTACTGACCTCCGCTTCCGCCGCCGGCATGAGATCTATCAGGAGTTAGTGAAGCGTAACCCCGTGCTGCGCGACGCTTCGGACTATCAGCAGGATAGCCTGGTGGCCTCCTTACAGAATGCCCACCGATTTCTGGCCTCACCCGCCGCCAAAGCCTTTGACTTATCGCTGGAACCCAAGGCCAGTTACGATACTTACAATACCGGCAAGTTTGGCCTCGGGTGCTTACTCGCCCGACGGCTGGCCGAAACGGGAGTCCGCTTCGTGGAAGTATCCAGCGAGTACATTCCCTTCCGCTTCTGGGACACGCATGAGAACGGCCACTCCCGCGTAGTCGGCATGAAACAATCGATCGATCGGCCAATTTCGCAATTAATTCTCGACCTCGAATCCCGCGGCTTACTCGACCGAACGCTGGTCGTCCTCGCCAGCGAATTCGGCCGCGATATGCTTACCGAAGGCAAGCCCGGCCTCGCCGTGCAAGACCAGGTGACGGTGCCCGAGAAGATGACCCATCCCAAACACTACGGCATGCACCGGCACTTCACCGAAGCCACCAGTGTCCTGCTCTTCGGCGGCGGCATCAAGAAAGGCTACTTACACGGCATTACCGCCGACGAGCGGCCCTGTAAAGTAGTGCGCGACCCGGTGTCGATCGAGAACTTACACGCCACCATTTACCGCGCCATGGGCATTCCCGCCGACCACGCCTACATCGTAGAAAAGCGCCCCTTCTATGTCACTAAGGACGGCAAGGGCAAAGCGGTCGAGGCGATGTTCGCCTAAATCCGTTTGAACTGCTCAACGGTCTTGCCGAGCGACTTATTCTTCTTGATCTCCGGAACCATGCTGCTTTCGCGAATGTCGATCTCCTGCGCGCGCTTCAGCACTTCGGCGGCGCGCGCCGAGGGCACCCGCACCACGCCGTCTTCGCCCGCCACAATCACATCGCCCGGCATGATCACCACGCCGGCGCAGTTCACGGGGATGTCCCGCGCCACGCTGGCCCAGCGGCTGACGCTCGACGAAGGCACCACACTGCGCGAGAAGACCGGCAGGCCCAGCGCGCGGATCTCAGCCAAGTCCCGCAAGCCGCCATCGATCAGGATACCGGCCATGCCGCGCGCGCTCGCCGCGGTCGCCATCAAACCGCCCATGCCCGCCACGTCCAGGCTGTTCTCCACCACGATAATCCCCACCGCCCCAGGCTGCGCCAGGTCGATCATCTCCACCGAGTGCTTGGCGCTCAGTTGCGCCGAGGCCTTCTCCTTGGTCGTCGCGCGCAGCAGCGCCGTGGTGGCTCGCCCCACGAAGCGATCCGGAATATTGGCACCGACAATCCGCGGGCGCATGTCGTGCGACAGGAAGCCGCGCTGGCCGGTAATCTGGTCCACGGCATCGGCCACGCTCGCCACGGTGGTTTGGCGAAAGCCTTCAATCAAAGCGTCATCGGCGGCCACGGAGCCCACAGCAAGAAGAAGAAGAGATAGCATCGCCTCGATTATGGCAAACTAACGGGTGTTTCTCTCGATCCTCCTCATTCTCGCCGTCGACCCCACCTTCCAGGTCCCTAGTTCCGTCGAGCAAGGCGACACCCTGCGCGTCACCGGCAACCCCACCGGCGAAGCCCACGTCACCTTCGCCGAAAAGAAGCTGCGCCTCTTCGCCCATCCCAGCGGCATCTCCGGCCTGGTGCCGGTGCCCGCCACCCTCGTGCCCGGGCAATATCCGCTCCGGATCACCGATGCCGCCGGCAAGCCGCTCTTTACTCAAACCGTCGAGGTGCGCGATGCCAAGTTCCCCATCCAGAACATCGCCACCACCTCGGCCATGACGTCGCTCAAACCCGCACCCGGCGAAGTCGAAAGCATCCAGGCCTTCCTCAACCAAGTAAGTGAAGCCCGCCAGTGGACCGAACCCTTCCGCACACCGACGCCCGAATGCATGAATTCGCCCTACGGCGTGCAGCGTTACTATCACGGCAAGCCCAGCGGTAACTTCCACCGCGGGCTGGACCTTCGTTCACCCCTGGGCACCCCGGTGAAGGCCACCGCCGCCGGTATGGTGAAAGTGGCTCATATGTGGAATTACACCGGCGGTACGGTGGGAATTGACCATGGCCAGGGATTCACGTCTATGTATTTGCACTTATCCAAAATCGCGGCCACCGAAGGCGCTGCCGTGCAAGCCGGCGACGTGGTGGGTTACGTGGGAAGCACCGGCTTTGCGACGGGTCCGCACTTACACTGGGGCTTATTTATTGGCGGAGTCGCGGTAAATCCCCGTAAGTGGGTCTCGATTCCCGCCTGTGCCGAAGCAGTACCGGCACCGCGGAAGGCCGCCCCGCGAAAACGCCCGGCGCGCAAGGCATAACTAAACAAACGGGTCCGGCGTATCCGGGTCCAGCGGGTAAATTGGACGAGTAACTCTCCGGAACGGCAATCGCAGTAAGTTCGCCGTACTCACTCCGGGAGTATCCACTAAGAATATCTGCTTGGCGATCGGCTCATAAGCGGCGCGGAACCCATTCGGCGACTTCACCACCACAATCTGGCAGTAACTTGGATCGATGCCATGGCTGCGAAATAACTCCGGGTCCACCGTCATTGCCGAGCGTTC
>JBBQQS010000390.1:0-5419 GCA_038215525.1 Bryobacterales bacterium | reverse complement strand
GGCCAGGTCACGCGAAAGGAAGTCGCCCTGGTGGGTGCCTTCGAGCTTGTCGGCTTGTTGCTTTAGGTGCAGCACGTGCTCGGAGGAACTGGCGAGGAAGTCGATGCGCACATCCCAACGGCCGCTCAAATCGGTGGCGGGTGCTGCGGTTGACGGCGCGGCTTCGGTCTTGGGGGGCGCGGTCATCGTGGCATAGAGCCGATCGGCCACGATCTTCTCTTCGCCATTCAGCATCATGTAGGGCACCACGGCCAGGCCGCTATCGCCCGCGCCCGTGGGCAGCGCGATCCGCGGCTCCGTGGTGAAAAGATGCCGAGCTACGGCGCGCCCGGTGACGCCGAGCTTGGCCGCGTCCCAACGAATGTTGAGCGTGGGATGCTTGTTCGAAAGCCCCTCGGGCATCTTCACCGAAGTGGTCACCCCGGGGATGGCTCCCACGCGCTTGGCGACATAGTCCAGCCGCGAAATCCACATCTTCCATTCGGCATCGTGGTCGCGCTTCATCCACATTTCGACGGCCATCAACATGCCCATCGTCTCTTCCTTACCGATCTTCAAGGACCGCGCGTAGCCATGGTGCGGCGCACTGTGGACCCAGGCGGCCTGGATCAAATCCTTACGGCCAAGCAGTATGCCCGCCGTTTGCGGACCGCGAATGCACTTGCCGCCGCTATAAGCGACGAGCGTTGCGCCCTTGGTTAGATGCACGTTGGGCACCGTCAAGATTTCAGCCGCCGCGTCGACAAACACTGGCACGTTGCGCTTCTTCGCCAGGTCGCAGATCACCTGCGTGGTCAGCGCGCCGCTTTCTGCATTCGGCCCGGCCAGGATGTACACCATCGCCGTCCGCGGACCAAAAGCCAACTCCATCTCCTCCACCGTGCTCGCCTCGACGACGCGCGCGCCGACCGCCCGCACCGCCGCATCGTAGACATTGCGCGAGTGGCGCGGGATGATCACTTCGTCCTTCGCGAAGCCCGCCAGGTTCGGCAGGCGGACATGCAGATCCGGGTTGCCGCCGGCGATGCAAGCCGCGGTGGCGTGCGTGATGGCCGCGCTGCAGCCATTGGTGACGATGGCGGACTCGGCCTGCAGCAACTCCGCGATACGCGCGCCCACGCCGGCCTGCAACTCGTCGATATGCACGTGGTGTTGCGCGGCCTCCGTCATCGCCGAGCGCACTTCAGGCAGCATGGTGGAGCCGCTGATGATGGTAAAGGTGCCGCGCGCGTTAATCAGCGGCTTCACCCCGATCGATTCGTACATCGTCGTCCCCAACTGCAGGCCCTTCGCGGCCGGAGTGGCTGCCGGCAGCCAACTGGTGAGGAAACCTAAGGCCGTACCGCGAAACACGTCCCGTCGGGGCAAGCGCTGAGTGATGAAATCCTTCATTCTGCTAGTTTACGCGCTTTTGATTTCGGTCCAAAGGCGGTCTCGCAAGCGTTGCGCCGTGGGAGGCATCGTGCGCAGCCAAACGCCGCGGGCGAGGTCCTGCGGGGCGGGGAACAGCAGTGGGTGGTCGCGCAGTTCGGGGGGCAGAAGCTCCCGGACGCCGGCCAGCACCGGGCCGGTCTTTTCCGCCATCACGCAGGCCGCGGCTACTTCCGGTTGCAGCAGAAAATCGATGAAGCGATGCGCCGCCTCGGCGCGCGGACTTTCGCGCAGAATCACCGCCGATTCGGCGTAGCGCACAAAGCCTTCGGCCGGATAGATAAAGTCGAGCTGCGGCGCCTGGGTCATCACCGGCAGCATCGTCGTGGTCCACATCTGAGCGGCCAGCACGTCGCCCGCCACCACCTGGTCGCGCACCTCGGCATTCAGATACGCCCTAAGTAGAGGCTTCTGGCGGATCGCCTCGCGCTGGGCCGCCCGTAGTTGAGCTTCGCTGGTCGCATTCCAATCGTGCCCCAACTTCACGAGGCAAGCGCCCAGCACGTCGTCCTGCGCGTCCAGCATCGTCATGCGGCCCTTCACTTTGGGTTCCCAAAGGTCCGCCCAACGGGTGAGCTGGCCTAGTTGACGCCGGTTATAGACGATTCCCGCGGAGGTGCTCATATACGGCACCGAATGCGTCAATTGCGGATCCCATTCGGGCGATTGAAACCCTGGGGCCAAGTTCCGCAGGTTGGGCAACTGCGAGTGATCCAAGGGCGCGAGTAAGTTGTACTCCCTTAGCGGCGTCACATGGTGATTCGTCGGAAAGACAACGTCCCAACCGCAATTCCCAGTAAGTGCCTTGGCGAGTAACTCGTCGGAGCTTTCAAAGATGCCATAGCGAATATGGATGCCCGTCTGCCGCTCAAACTGCGCCACCGTCTGGGGACCAATGTAATTCGACCAATTATAGACATTCAGCCGCGGCTGCGACGACCGCGAACAGCCAGCTAGCCCCGTAAGCCCCGCGAAGAACAGCGTGCGCCGGTTCATGTCTTCGTCTGCAACCTTTCTGAAATTAGAATCAGCAAGCCAAGGCCGACGACGATGATGGTAGAAACGGCATTCAACACCGGACTGACGCCGCGTCGGGCGGTAGCGTACATCACCATGGGTAAAGTCTCGGAGTCTACGCCGGCCACCATCGACGTGATTACAAAGTCATCGAAGGAGATGGTGAAGGCCAGCAAAGCGGCGCTCACGATGGCGGGGAGTAACTGCGGCAAAGTTACTAAGTAAAAAGCTTCGAATTCGTTTGCGCCGAGGTCCAAAGCGGCCTCCTCCAATGTCGCGTCCATGGTACGAAGCCTGGCCATCACCACAATGACGACGTACGCCAAGCAGAAACTCACGTGGGCCAGGATCACGGTGATCATCCCCAAGTGTAAATTCAAAAAGTGAAAAAGCCATTGGTAGAAAGCGAGTAGTGCTACGCCGGTAACGATCTCCGGCGTCATCAGTGACAGATAGAGCATGCCCGTCAGGCGCGGCGCTTTCTTCTTCCATAGGCCATAGGCGCACAGGGTTCCGAGCGCCGTGGCCAGCAGCGTCGCCGCGCCTCCAATCAACAGCGAGTTCACCGTGGCTTCCCGCAGTGCGGAGTCGGCTAGGGCCTGCGTGTACCAGCGCAGCGAAAAGCCTTCCCATTGCGTAAAGCGTGACTGATTGAAGCTGAAGACGGTTAAAACTAAGAGCGGTAAGTGCAGAAAAGCATAGGCCGCCACTGCGTAAAGCGAGAGGAGGCGCATCTAGAGTAAGTCCTCCCCGGAGGAACGCTTGGAAGCAAGATAGAGCAGGCCGAGCGTCAGCGCCATCAGAAACAACGACAGCGCCGCGCCAAAGGGCCAATCCCGCGCCGTCGTGAATTGATTCTGCACCAAGGTCCCGATCATGATGCTCTTGCCACCGCCCATCAGGTCCGGCGTCAGGTAGGCGCCTAGGCATGGGATAAATACTAAGATGCTACCTGCCAAGATTCCCGGCCGGCAGAGCGGCAACGTGACGCGGGCCAAAGCGGTGAGTGGCCGGGCGCCTAAGTCCGCAGCGGCCTCGAGCAAGGCCGGGTCCAGCTTTTCGAGATTGGTATACAGCGGCAGCACCATAAAGGGCAGGAAACCATAGACGAGGCCGAGAATCACGGCGAAGTCGTTATAGAGCAGAGGCAGCGGATCTCGCAGCAGGCCCGTCGCGAGTAGCGCGGTGTTAATGAGGCCCGTATCGCGCAGCAGAAACATCCAAGCGTAAGTGCGAATCAGAAAACTAGTCCAGAAGGGCAACATCACTAGCTGTAAGTACAGTCCCCGCCGCGCGCCGGCCCGCGAGATGAAGAGCGCTAAGGGAAAGCCGAGGATCAGGCAAACTAGCGTAGAAACCCCCGCCACCCAAAACGAACGCCACAGGATCTTCAAATACAGGGGATCGAATATACGAATGTAACTCTCCGCGGTAAATGGTGGCGTCACCCCACCGTAAGCGCCGCGGCTTTCGAGGCTGTACACCGCGACGATGAGCAAAGGAATTAGAAACAGCGCGGCCAAAATCAAAGCGCTGGGGGCCAAAAAGTAGAGCCGCAGCCGTTTCATCGCGGCAGATGTAACTCGTCGGCTGGCTGCCACCAGACGTGTACTTGGTCTCCCGGATGATACCCGTTCTGGGACCGCGGCACGCGCGCCATAATTTGTCGGCCATCGGCAATCTCGGCCACCACGTGGTAACAATCGCCGAGAAACGTCGAATCCGTCACCCGGCCGCGATGCGTGCGCGCCCCATCGCCCGGCGCCTCATGACTCAGCCGTGTGGACTCTGGCCGCACCCCGATCTCATCCAACCAGTTGACGGCCCCCAGAAACCCGGCCGTGAAGCGATTGGCGGGCTGTAAGTAGATCTCCTGCGGCGTGCCCACCTGCTCCACCCGACCGCGGTTCAGAAGCGTAATCCGATCGGCCATCGACAGAGCCTCCTCCTGATCGTGCGTCACCATCAGAAACGTAATGCCCACGCGGCGCTGCAGGGCCTTCAACTCACCGCGCACTTGCTGCCGTAGATTTGGATCGAGCGCGGATAGGGGCTCATCGAGCAGCAGTAAGTCGGGCGTCAGCACCAAGGAACGCGCCAGGGCCGCACGCTGCTTTTCGCCACCCGACATCTGTGCCGGCTTGCGATCGGCCTTGGCCTGAAGCTGCACCAGTTCCAGCGCTTCGTTCACCTTTCGCGCGACCTCCTTTTCGCCGCGCTGCCGCAAGCCGAAAGCGACGTTATCAAAGACATTGAGGTGCGGAAAGAGGGCGTAGCTTTGGAACACGGTGGAGACATTGCGCTCGTACGGCTTCAGCGGCGCAATGTTGTCGCCGTTGAGCAGGATCTGGCCCGCGTCCGGCGTCTCAAAGCCCGCCACCATGCGCAGGCAGGTCGTCTTGCCGCAGCCGGAAGGACCCAGCAGCGCATGCAACTCGCCGCGCTGCAACGCGAGCGACACGTCGTCCACCGCCTTGTGCGACGGGAACGCCTTGGTGACGTTGCGGAGTTCGAGAATCGGATCAGTGGCCACGGTTGTACTGATGAGGGTAACGCAAAAAAAGAAGGGGGCGCGCCGACCCCGGCATGCCCCCTTCCGCCACCAACGGAAAAACTATCCGTTAAAGTTGGCTTCGGCCCCATCCCAATTCACCACCTGCCACCAATTGGCCAGGTAAGTGGGGCGCAGGTTCTGATACTTCAGGTAGTAGGCGTGCTCCCAAACGTCGCAGCCGAGGATGGCGGTTTTGCCTTCCATCAGCGGGTTGTCCTGATTGGGCGTGGACATCACATCGACGCCATCGGCCGTCTTCACGAGCCAGGCCCAACCGGAGCCGAAGCGCGTGGCGCCGGCGGCGTTGAACTTCTCTTTAAACGCGTCGAAAGAGCCGAACTTGGCATTGATCGCCGCGGCGAGTTTGCCGTGGGGGGCGTTGCCTTCCTTGGGCGCGCGCATCACGTTCCAGAAGAA
>JBBQQS010000389.1:0-5454 GCA_038215525.1 Bryobacterales bacterium | reverse complement strand
AGTCCGCTTCGGCGGCGGCGATTTGGGTTTGGACACTCAGCAACTCGGCTACGGGTCGTTTGGCACGCACTTTGACATTCACCAGGAGTTGAGGATAGACCTGAAAGTCGGCGGTGAGTTCGTCGAGCGACTTGGCTGTATGCTGCATGGCGGCCAGCACCTGCAGCGCGGTCAACATGCCGTCTCCAGTGGTGGCAAATTCGCGGAAGATCACATGGCCGGATTGTTCGCCGCCCAGCAGCGCGTTGCGGCGAATCATCTCTTCGAGGACATATTTGTCGCCGACGGGCGTCCGCGTCATGGTGAAGCCATCTCGCTCGAGTGCTCGTTCGAGGCCCAGGTTCGACATCACCGTGGCCACCACCAAGCCGTCGCCTAAGTGGCCGCCGGCACGCAGTTGTCGGGCGCAGATCAGCAGCATATGGTCGCCGTCGATCACCTTGCCGGCGGGCGATACGATCATCACGCGGTCGGCGTCGCCATCGAAGGCAATCCCGGCGTCGACGCCCAGGGCGAGCACTTGCTCCCGCAGTTTCTCGACGTACAAGGCTCCCACGCCGGCGTTGATATTGCGGCCATCGGGCGAGGTGGCAACGGCGGTGACTTCCGCGCCCAACTGGCGGAAGAGTTCCGGAGCCAGAGGCGAAGCGGCACCGTGCGCGCAATCGATCAGCAGTTTGCGGCCAGCAAGCGGTTTCTTTACCTTGGTTCCGGTGGCGGTTCCGGTGGCAATCTTCAGGAGGAAGTTGATGTACTCGGCGTCGAGTTCCGGGTCCACGGCGACGGCCGCGCGTTGCACCGGCTGGTTCCGCGCCGCGAGGGAGAGAATGTCTTCTTCAAGCCAGTGTTCCTGGTCGTCCGGCAGCTTGAGGCCCGAATGGTCGAAGACTTTGAGGCCGTTGTCGGCAAAGGGATTGTGCGAGGCGGAGATCATCACGCCGGCTACGAAGTTCTGCGTACGGGTGAGGTAGGCGACGCCCGGCGTCGTGATGAGGCCGGCAAAGCGCACCTTGACGGCGCGAGACTCGAGGCCGCCGGCGACGCATTCGGCAATCCAGGGACCCGATTCGCGCGTGTCCATCCCGATCAGCACTTCGGCCCCTGGGCCATGTTCCAGGGCCCATTCGCCAAGCGCCTGACCGAAGCAGTAGATGGTCTGCGCGTCCAGCGGGTAAACGCCCGCCTCGCCGCGAATGCCGTCGGTTCCGAAAAGCTGCTTTGCCATGTTCTCCCTGTATTATCCCGCCTGCGTGTGACGAACGTGTGGCGGAAGTTTAGTTGATTTTTTCGAGCTGGATCCGCGCGCGGATTTGCGACGGCGAAGCCAGACTCACCAGAGGATCGGACACAAAGGCATTTAACATTACCTCGGTGGGCTTTTCCGGATCCGATCGGAATTGGGAAAAGTCCAGCGCGTCGGTTTCAACCGCTTCAATTTGGTTGACATGGCGCTCGGGTCCCACGATGCTGATGCGTTCCGGGAGCACTTGGCTCCAGCGGACGCGGTAACCGGCCGGCGGCGGGCCGTTGAAGCGGAGCGTGACGGCGACGACTTTCCGCAGGCGATGCTCGAGGACCACGCGGATTTGCGAGGGGACGGCGCGGACTAGGTTAATGCCCCCCGGCAGGTTGAGGTTCACTTCCTGGACGGTAAAGGTGCGCTCGCCAGGGCGGGTTTGTCTGCTGAGGTCGAGGATGATGGCGGAGCGGGGGCCGGTGGCCAAGCCGAGGCGGCTGCGAGGGCCGCGGAGTTGGAGCACGACGCGGTCCGGCACGTCGGAGCCGAGGTCGAGCCCGGCGGCGAGGTTGCGGAATTCGACCGGTGCCGTGACGTTGGCGGTGAGTTCGGGTTCGTCGACAACGGCGATCCACAGCATGGCCGCCATCGAGAGGGAGAGCAACTTCCAGCCGAAATGGTCAGTGAGGAGGCGAATCGGCCTCGGAGTGTTCATCGTCGGCTCTCCGAAGGCTCTTTGACCACGTCGGTAGCGCGGCGATTGCGCTGCATAACGGGGCCACGGTTCAGGTGCAGAGCGAGCCGTTCTTCCAGGCGGGTAATGGTGACGTCGCGTTCCATTTCGCTATGGGAGGCGACGGAGATCCGACCGGTCTCTTCGCTGACGGCGATGGCGACACAGTCGCTCTCTTCGGTGACGCCGATGGTGGCGCGGTGGCGGGTGCCCATGGTGGACGCGACGGCGGGATTGGTGGTGAGCGGCAGAAAGCAGGCCGCGGCGGCGATGCGGTCGCCCTGGATGATGACGGCACCATCGTGCATGGAGGCGCCGGGATGGAAGATGGCCAGTAGGAGGTCGCGCGACAGGAGCGCGTCCATATTGACGCCGCTTTCGATGAAGGTCCGCAGGCCGATGTCGCGTTCGACGACGATGAGTGCGCCGGTGCGCGTGCGGGCCATTTGCTCAACCGCGAGGAGGATTTCGTCAATGCTCTCGCGGCGTTCGGCGCGTCCACCGAAGCCCAGCCACCAACCGCGGCCGATGCGAGCCAGCAGGCGCCGAATGTCGGATTGGAACATGACGATGAGGGCGAAGGCGGTGTAAGGTGCCAGGGTCTGCAGCACGGTGCGCAGCAGTTCGAGGCCCGCGTAGGTGGCACCGAGATAGACGCCCAGCAGGACCATGAGCCCGGTGAGAATTTGCGCGGCGCGGCGTCCGCGGATGATGGCGACAAACTGGTAGATCAGAAAGCCGACGGCGAGAATGTCGATGACCGCGCGAAAGTCGAGCTTTTGCAGAGCTTCGAGGATGGGTGCGGCAATTTTCTGCATGCTGAAAATGGCGCTGGCGGAACAAGTCCCGCTGCGTCATAGGTTTATTGTAGGTGAAGTTCTAGCGCCGCTGTTTGGAGGCCGGTCGAAATCCGGCGGGTTTTTCGCGAATCCACTCGACAAAGCGGACGATGTCGGGGTGGGCGGCGATTTGGGCGAGGGTGCGAAAGTCGCGCTCGAGCTCTTTTTCGGTGAAGAGCGCATGGATCTGGTTGTGGCAAGGCCGGCAACACCAGACGACGGCTTGGCGCTCTTCGCGGGTGAAGTCGCGTTTGGCGCGCTGGTTGGTATGGCGTGTGCGCGGGATGAGGTGATGGCGCGTGAGGGCGGTGCCCGGGCGGCCGCAGAGTTCGCAGAGCATAAGCCGTGTCGATTAGAATAACAACCGAAATGGTGGTCCACGCGTCAGAAGCGCAGGCGTTCGATTCTGGGTCTGAGTTTGCGATGTTCGGGGCCGAGCCAGGCCTGCTGGCGGCAAGAGGTCAGCGCGATTGCGCGGTACCTGAGGCGGCCTTGCTGGCTTACGGAATCAGTTCGACGCCGACGATCATGCTGCTGGCTTTAACGCCCGGCCCGCCTGAGTGAGGTCCAAGCCACTCTAGTCGGCGATGGTCATGGTGGGGCCTTTGATGGCCGAGACTTCGTCGATGCGTTGGGTGATGCGGCGGGCGAGGGTGTAGAAGGGCGTGGCGCGCTCGTCCTTTTCGCCGTAGACGGTGACGGGCCGGCCGGTGTCGCCGCCGATGCGGACGTCAGGAAGCAGGGCGAGTTCGCCAAGAAACGGGACCTTCATCTGGTCCGCGGTCTTCTGGCCGCCGCCCGAGCCAAAGACGTCGATCTTCTGGTTGGTGCCAGGGACGAGCAGATAGCTCATGTTTTCGACGAGCCCAAGAATGGGCACGCGGACCTGTTCAAACATATTGATGGCTTTGCGTGCGTCTTCGAGCGAGACGTCGGAGGGCGTGGTTCCGACGCCGGCACCGGTACGGGGGGCGGTCTGGATGAGGGACAAGGCGACGTCGCCAGTGCCGGGGGGAAGGTCGATGACGAGGTAGTCGAGGGTGCCCCAGTCGACTTGGCGGAGGAACTGCTGGATGACGTTGTGGAGCATGGGTCCGCGCCAGACGAGGGGTTTGTCACCGGGGTTGAGGAAGCCCATGGACATGACGACGACGCCGAAGTTCTGGAGGGGCTGAATGCGGTCGCCGAGGGAATGGGGGGCGTCGTGGATGTTCATCATGCGCGGGACGTTGGGCCCATAGACGTCGGTGTCGAGGAGGCCGACTTGATAGCCGAGTCCGGCGAGGGCGATGGCGAGGTTGACGGAGACGGTGGTTTTGCCGACGCCGCCCTTGCCGGATCCGACGGCGATGAGGTTCTGGACGCCTTTGATGGGCAACTTGGGGAGGTCAGCGGGACTGGGGGGCTTGGTCATCTGACTATTAGTTTACCGTGGACCGTCGGGGCCGCAAAACGTCGCTTTTCACCAGTCCAAGCGCTTTGTCAAGGGAAAAATGCACCGCACGAGCTGATTCCACTGCACTTAGAAGTGAGCCCGACTAAGTGCTAAGTATCATCAAATCAATGGGATGGAGCTATTTTGGAGAAACTTCAAAAATAGATGAGAATTTTGCCCCGCGAAACACACTTATTGGTGTGAGAACACAACCCGATCCACCACGCGTCCGGAACTGGAAATGCCGACAGGTTTACCATGTCTATCAGCGTGGCTCCCAGCGCCAAATGACCTTCCTCCGCCCCGTGGACTCGGTCCTTTACCTCGACCGCCTCGATGTCCTCGCCCGCCGCTACAAAGTCCGCATCCATGCCCTCTGCCTCATGTCCAACCACATCCACTTCATGCTCGAGCCGCTCCGCAAGGGCGCCATCTCGCGGCTGATGCAGCATCTGCAGAGCCAACACGCCCGCTACATGAACGGCCTCGCCCACACCGCCGGCCACATGTGGCATCATCACTTCCACGCCAAACACATCAAAAGCTCCGCGCAGTATCGCGAAACGCTGCTCTACATCGAACGCAATCCCGTGGCCGCGAACCTGCACAAACAAGCCCACCTGTACCCGTTCTCAAGCGCCGCCGCCCACCAAACGAACCAGCCCGTGCTGACCGTCCAACACAAACGCCACCGCGCCCAGGTGAAACTCTATCTCGATCGCTGGCGCAAGGAGTTCGAAATTCCGGATCCAGGCGCCACCAATTGGGCCGCCTGGCTGAGCAACGGCCGACTGCCAACCAAAGCTGCGGACATGGCCCCCTTCCTCGGCCGCGTCGTCCACCGGCCCGTAGCCATGGCGCCGGCATCAGCCTCCGGCGCCGCACTCGCCACGCACTACGCGGTCGCCCGGGGCAGTTAGAATTCGATGGAGGCCAGGATCTCCGACGGCTTCTTGCCGAAGGCCCGGGCGATCGCGATCAGCGATTCCATCGAGGGCAAATGCGCCCCCCGCTCGATCGACGAGATTTGCGAGACGCTCAGGCGGGTCATGGTCGAGATCTGCTTTAAGGACCAGTCGCGCTCCACCCGCATCAGCTTCAGGCGATGGCCCAGCCGTTCCCGCAGCCGGTCTTGCAGGGCGCGACCAAAGCCGAATGCCTCGATCGCATTCTTCAGCGTCTGCCGTAAATGAACAATCGAAAACGGCTT
>JBBQQS010000388.1:0-5454 GCA_038215525.1 Bryobacterales bacterium | reverse complement strand
ACCGCCGACGCGGACGTTGAGTTCGTTAAACGGCGTAGCCATGGTGTAGGCGCCGTCGTAGAGGACCACGGAGCGCAACGGGGCCGCCGACGGGTTGCCGGGCACAACCATGCGGTACACGACGACCAGAGAGGCCCCGTTGGTGAAGGCTGAATTGGCCAAGCCGATGATCCCGCGATCAGGCAGACGAACCTGATGCTGGCCATTCACCACGCGCACATTCTGCGTCTGATCGATCGGCAGATAGCGCAAGACGTCCGCGCGATAAACTCGGGCCGTGGCGAGGGGATCTTCCGGACTGCTAGCCGGGTTCCAGCAAGCGGCATTCCTTGGGTCGCCCAAAGCCTTGCCCACGATGGCCTTGCCCCGGAAAAAGCCGTTCATGCCGGAAGGAGACAACGACTGTTCCACCGTCTGCCAATACAAGAACGCGGCAATCACATCGGCGCCGGCCGGCACGGCCGTCATGTTGATCGTGCCTTGGGCAAAGCCGCCCACTCCCAGGCCCCTCAAGCCAACTCCGGCCACGGCATAATCGCCGGTGACAAAGTAGTTTTTGAAAAAGTTGAGCGACCCACTCTGCGCCCCCAGCGGCGAGGAAGTCGCCAACGCCCCCAATCCGAACAAGGTTAACTTAGCTAATCTCAAAATCTGTTGGCTAAAATACGGCATTTGGTGCACAACGGCTCCTCCGGGCGAACGAACATTCTACGATTCCAGACGCAGCGATCGGATCGTACTTCACTAATCTAAATGTTGCACCCAGGTCGGGGCAAGCGAATACTTTGCGTTCTAAAGGTACCAACGGTACCTTTTCAACCGGCCCAAGCTAGCTTGAGCGGAGCGGCACTCCTTTACAGTGAAGTTACGTTAGGTCCCGGGAAGCTAATTCGAAGGACGGGCCTTCCAGTTGAGGGGGCGGCGGGTGGCGGTGCTTCGCAGCGCCAGCACGCTGACCAACATCAGCGCCAGGAGGTCGCTAGGGATCGCGCCTTCGAGGGCCGCGGACTCGGCCAACAGGAACTCATCGGCGGCCGGCCCATCCTGCGCCGCCCACGCCCGGAAGGCCCGGCGCAAGTCTTCCCAGGATTTCTCCTGGCCAGCCGCATAATCCAACACAACGATCACCGAAATACGGGCGCTTGCGTCATCTGTCAGTTTTGCTCCGAAGGAACTCCTCGCATGATTATCTCCCAACTTCAAGCCCCATGTTACGAATGTCCGGATTGAGCCCGGCACTTTCTTTGCTGTCTTTCCAATGTCTTTCGTAGGCGGAATTGGGGTCCATGGCTACTGTCTCATGCACAATCACGGCCAATGGATTCTGGAGGCCGCCACCGGTAAGTCGATCTCGAACCTGATGTGCGACATGCAGGTGCGCTATTCGCACTATCATGGTTGTGAAAGGTGACGAAAAACGATCCTATGACTATTACTTTACAAGTAAGCCCAGCTCTCACTCAGGCAATCAACCAACATGGGAAAGCCGCCCAACCTCTACTTAGTCACGTAGAAAAACACCACGGGAAATTGACTGCTTTGTTTGACGGTAACGATGTAGCTCTTGTTAATTTTTTCATAATTGAAGGAATCGAGGAAACGAAACGTGAACAGTTCATGTATGATCTTCAGCGTATAGAGGGAATTGCAGCTGCTTACGTGAAGCCAACGGAGGAGTTACCGTAAACCGGCTTTTCGCGGCGGCCTGCTTCGATCCCACCTTAGGAGGATGCGTATGGCTGAAAAAATTCCAACCGCGGCTGAGCTAATCGTGATTACGAAGACGGCGGCGGGGTTGAGAGCCCAATCGGAGTCCGGCACGTTCGCTTCAATAGCTGGAACGGAAGTAGCGGGACTGAACAAGATACTGAAGAATACCGCGATTACGCCACTCTTCGGCGTGAGCGAAGAGCGGACCATCGCGGCGGCCGCGCAAGAAGCAGCCAGCACCGGGCTGAAGTTGCCAGACTTATCGGTCTTCTATCAAGTGGAATTGCCCGCCACCGAGAAAGCCGCCGCCGAACTGGTGGCCAAGCTGAACGAACATGAAGCGGTGGAAGCGGCCTATATCAAGCCGGGTGCCGAGCCCGCGCAGTTGAACCAAATGGCGGCGCTGCCGCAGGATGCGCCGCCAGCGACGCCGGATTTCTCGGCCAGCCAAATCTATCTGGGCGCGGCCGCGGGGGGCATCGAAGCGTTGTGGGCGCATGGACGGCCGGGCGGGAAGGGCAACAACATCCGGGTGATCGACATTGAGGGCGCTTGGCGCTTCTCGCATGAGGACCTCGGCGCTAACCAGGGCGGCGTGGTGGGTGGATTTCAGAGCAGCAACCTGGGCTGGCGCAACCATGGCACGGCGGTGATCGGCGTTATCAGTGGCGACGAGAACGCGATTGGCATCAAGGGTATTGCCCCGAACGCCAACATGCGCGCGATTTCAATCTTCACCAACGCGGCGGGCACGACGGCCAATTCCGCCAATGCCATTCGCGCCGCGGCGGATCTGCTGAGCGCGGGCGACATCATTCTGATCGAACTGCACCGGCCGGGCCCGCGACATGCCTTCGCGAGCCGGGCAGACCAAGCCGGTTATATTGCGATCGAGTGGTGGGAAGACGATTTCCAGGCCATTCGCTACGCCGCAACCAAGGGCGTAATTGTCGTGGAAGCAGCGGGCAATGGGCAGGAAAATCTCGACGATCCCATTTATTCCGTCCGTCCAGCGGGATTTCCCGCAGCGTGGACAAATCCATTCAACCGCTCCAATCGCGATTCGTCCGCCATCGTGGTGGGCGCGGGCGCACCGCCGCCCGGGACGCACGGTCGGGACCATGGTCCGGATCGCTCGCGGCTCGGCTTTTCGAACTACGGCGCCCTGGTGGACGCGCAAGGATGGGGCCGCGAAGTAACCACCGCCGGTTATGGAGATCTGCAAGGCGGCGGTAATGAAAACGTGTGGTACACCGAGCAGTTCAGTGGCACGTCGAGCGCTTCGCCCATCGTGGTGGGCGCGGTGGCTTGCTTGCAGGGCATTCGGCGGGCGGGGGGACAGGCGGTGCTGACCCCGGCACAGATGCGCAGCCGGTTGCGTAGCACCGGATCGGCGCAGACCGATGCGCCGGGCCGTCCGGCTTCGCAACGGATTGGCAACCGTCCGAATATCCGCCAACTGGTGGGCCGCGTCATCAAAGCGAAGCACGAGAAGATCGAGATCAAAGAAATCAAGTTTGAAAAGGTCGAAAAGATCGAAGTCAAGGAAAACCGGAAGGTCGAGTTCGAGAAGATCCGCGACGTGATCAAGCAACGCGAGGTGATCGATCCCATCCGGATCCATCCGGGTAGCGCGTCGATTGAGGATCGATTGGCGGCGATCGAAGCGGCTCTCGGTTTGAGTACGCGCGGGCCCGGTGGCGGCGATGGGGGTTTCCCGGAGGAGGCCGACGCTCCGCAGATCCCCGTGCCACAGCAGGTCTGCACTGCTTTCGGCTCGATGCCGGTGGGCCAGGGGCCGAATCCCCGCGCCGGCAATCAGGCGGCGTTCCGCGTGTTCCTGGCGAATGGAACGCCCGCACCGGTCACCAACATTCTGGTGAGTGGCGGGGTGCGCGGTCTCGATTGCCGCTTCCGCACGGTGGTGACTCTTGCGCAACCGGCGAGTTCGGTGAGCATCGCGCTGGTGCACTTTGCGGGCCCCGGCACCATCGCCGCTTACAACGCGGCCAACGCGCTGGTGGCCTCGGTCGCCACCGCGGCAGCACCGGGCGTGCAATCCCGAGTGCTGAACGGCCCCGGGATCGTGCGCGTGGTGATCAACTGCCCGACGAATCGCACCCTGCTGGTCCGCTTCTGTTACCGCCGCATTTTCAAGATCAAGCCGGAAAAAGAGGCGAAGCTCGAGAAGGTGGAGAAGGTTGAAAAAGTAGAGATCAAGGAGCAGGGTAAGGAGCAATTTAAGGAGCAATTCAAGGAAGTCAAAGAGCAGGGCAAGGAGTTCAAGGAAATCAAAGAGGGGATCAAGGAGGTAAAAGAGTTCAAGGAGGGCAAGGAGTTTGAGGGCGGTCCGCCGCCGTCGCACTTCATCGATGCCGAACTCCGGCCCGACCTTGGCGCTGGTGCCTTAACCGGCGAGGATGACCTTGACGAGTGGGCCAATGATGCGGGGGCCTATGATGCGGGGGCCAATGATGCGGGGGCCAATGACCCGTGGGCCAGCGACCCGTTGAGTGGCGACGCGTGGAGTGGCGACGCTGACAAAGACTTCGCCGACAAGCTGTCCGACGTTTAGTCTGTTTCGCGCTCGTAAGCGGGCGAAGCCCTGAGGGGCATCGCCCGCCATTCTGCCGATGATGAGGAGCTCAACTACCGTGTATTTTGTTCTGGCCGATCCTGGCGATGAGGCCGCCCATTGGGCGGCGCAAGGCCTGCGGGACCGGGGTTTAAATCCATTGGAATTCATTACGCCGGCGATGCTGGTGCGGAGCCCCGGGTGGGAGCATCGGGTGGGTACCGAGGGCACGCGGACGTCGATCCTGCTGCCGGGCGGGCAGCGTCTGGAGAGCCATAGTGCGAAGGGGGTTCTCAATCGCATTCCCTATCTGCCGGTGGAACTGTTCGAGGGAGGACGCCAAGAGGATCGCCAATATGCGCAGCAGGAGTTCACAGCGTTGTTGATGAGCGCGCTAAGCGGGCTAACTTGTCCGGTTCTCAACCGGCCGACGGCGCAAGGCAGCGGCGGCTCATGGCGGCACCGCTCGGAGTGGATAATGTTTGCGGCGCGCGCGGGCTTGGCCACCTTGCCCTATCGCCAGCGGGCCGGACGGCCGGAAATGCTAGCTCCTCGAGCGGCGCACACCGTCTTTGTGGCGGGCGGGCGAGCAGCGGGGGCCCGTGCGGCGGCAGAGACGCGGGAGGCGTGCGTGCGATTGTCCGAGATGGCGCGCACCGCGCTGCTCGGCGTGGAGTTCACGGAAGACTGGACATTCGCCAACGCGACGCCGCAGCCGGATCTGCGGCTCGGGGGCGACGCCGTGCTCGACTTACTGCGGGGAGCGTTGGCATGATCTTACTATCCGGTATTCCCTCAGAAACGCCGCTCGACTTAGTGCGGCAGCGGTTGGACGAAATGGGCGAGCCTTATGCGGTCTTTCATCAGCGCCGTTTCGAGGAAATCGACTTACAGTTCGAAGTGGCCGATGGGCTGGTACATGGTGAGTTGCGGCTCGGGCGGGAGGTGTTTGGGCTGGAGGAGTTCACCGGGGTGTATACGCGGCTGATGGACGATCAGCAGTTGCCAGAGTTACGCCTGGAGTCGCCGGATTCGCCCCGGCGGAATTGGTGCCGGTCCTTACATGAGGCTTTAACCCGGTGGCAGGAGATTACTCCGGCGCGGGTGGTGAACCGCATTGCGCCGATGGGTTCGAATTCGTCTAAGCCCTATCAGGCCCAATTGATCCA
>JBBQQS010000387.1:0-5465 GCA_038215525.1 Bryobacterales bacterium | reverse complement strand
AACGGGGTGATTTATCTGGCGCTGGGGCGTCCGGATGCGGGCTTGGCGCCGCGGCCGTTATTGGGGAATTCGATTATGGTGGTGTCGTCGATACTGTTGGGTGTGCGGCAGGTTTACATGAGGTGGCTGGTGCAGCGGGTGGATCCGGCACGGTCAATTTTGTGGCAGATTCTGATTTCGGTGCCGCTGTTTTTGCTGATCGCGACGGTGAGTGAGCCGATGTTGCTAAAGCCGCTGACGAACGAGGCGATCTTCGCGATTTTGTATCAGGGCGTGGTGGTGGCGGGCTTGTGCTTCATTGTGTGGGCAGAGCTATTGAAGAAGCATGCGGCGGGGACGCTGAGTATGTTTTCGTTCATCGTGCCGATTTGCGGGATTTGGCTGAGTTCGATCATGTTTCACGAGTCGTTGGCGCCGGGGTTGTTTGTGGGGACAGCGCTGGTACTAGCCGGGGTTTTCGTGGTGATGCGGTTGGGGCAATCGACGGTCGAATCCTGATATGGTAGTGGCCGCGATGCTTACTTCTTTCTTTCTCTTATTCACGGCGTTCAACGCGGATGACAGCCAGGCGATTCTGCAGGCGGAGAAACAATGGATGGCGGCGATCCAGCAGCCGGATGGCGCGACGCTCGAGAAGTTGCTGCACGTCCAGTTGATTTACGGCCACTCCACCGGCGTGACCGACACTAAGGCGAGCTACATCGGCAAGGTGCTCTCGGGGAAGCAGAAGTACGCCGGAGTGGAGCAGGAGATCGTGAAGATGCAACAGGTGGGCGAGACCTACATTGTGCACGCAAAGATGCACATGTTTGGCATCAACCAGAACGGCAAGTTCGACGATCGGCTGATGTTGACGCAGACGTGGGTGAAGCGTGAGGGCCGTTGGCAGTTGTTGGCGCATCAGACGGCGAAGCTGCCTCAATAAGGGCGGTAGGATGAAATAGCCTGCCCATGAGCGAAGCGCCACTGCCCACCTTACCGCCGCCGTTTGATGAGACCGGAGACCGGGCTTTTTCTTTCTATCCGCCCATCCTGGGGATTGAACACAACGAATGGCGCGCGCAGCAGGCCACGTGGAGCGAAATCATGGTGGCGAACACGAAGAGCGACCAGACGGTGTGGGTGCCGCGCCGCTATATCGGGGAATTGTCGCGCGTGGATGAGCCGGTGATGATTGTGGGGTTGAAGAAAGAGCTGGAGCACAAGGCGGGGAGCGTGTGGCCGCATGAGAAACGGGTGCTATCGATGCCGCCGATTTCGACCGCGCCGGTTGCCGTGGGGCCGGAGCCGGTGGCGGCGCGGGGTCCGGTGAATTTGCGGATGGATTCGGGGGCGGAATCGCGCATTGGGCGGATGATTCTGGTGTCGCTGGTGGTGGCGGTGGGCCTGTTGGCATTGGTGGTGGCGTTCTATCGGGGCCGCACCTCGGGGGAACAGGTGGAGTTTCACGGGGTGCTGCAGGCGGAGCTAGGACTATCGCCGCAGGACGATTACTTTGCGGTGGTGCGCAAGCTGGGCACGCCCGGCGAGGATCGCTGGCGGTCGGACCAAGGGGAACTGCAGTTTCGCGGCTTGAAGTATCCTGACCGGCAGGTGACCGTCATCCTGATGGGGACCGATCGTAAGAACGCGCGCTACATCGGCAGCGTAAATCGCGAGGGGCTGGTGGTGGATTCAGTGGATATGCCCGGTGGCGTAAACGCGGCGGCCATGATCCGGCGCTTGCCGAAGTTCTGATGCGCTATTTTCCTTTGGATGAGGGGCCGTGGGCGATGTCGCTGGGGGTGCGGCCTTTGTTGGGCGAATCGCTGCTGGAGCCGGACGCGGGGCAAGTGGCGCTGAAGAATCGATTACTCGATCGGGATCTGGGTTTTCACTATCAGGCTTTGCCGGGGACGGAAGCAATGCAGGCGGAGGTGGGCACTTACTTGGGCTTATCGGGCGGTTTGCTGGAGGCGAGCCGGCAGGTGGCTGAGGACTTACTGCTGTTGCGTGAGGAAGCAGGCTGGCCTTTGGTGGCGGGGGTGCTCTGTTTTCCCAATGATTGGTGTTTGGCGGATAAGTTGGGGCTGCCGTTGCTGGACCTGCATGGGCCGGTGCCAGGGTTTCCGGAGGCGGTGGGGGCGGGGACGCTCAAGTTACTCGATAAATTGAAGCCGGAGCGGCCGGTGTGGCGGGCGAACTGGGCGGTGAAGGTGACAGATCGGCTGGACTTGCCGCCCTTGGTGAATGCCGCTTTTGAGCCGGTGAAGTGCGAAGTAACAGCGGGGAATGCGGGCGAGCGGTGTTACTTTCGGGTGGAGCGGCAGACGCTGTCTCGCCTGCCGCTCAGCGGAGGAATTCTGTTTACGGTGCGCACTTACGTGGCGCCTTTAGCCGAGTTAGATTGGCGCGAGCGCGAGTTATTGGCTCGAGCTTTGCGGACGATGCCGGCGGCGATGTTGAGTTACAAAGGCATTGAGCCGTTTGCGGGGCCGTTGCTCGAGTATCTAGCCCGCAGCGTAAGCTGTGGGGTGCCGTAGACTTACACCCCACAGCTTACGCTTCGGGCTAGGTGCCGCGTTAAGGTAGTTTCTTTAAGGCCGTCAGGATCATTTCGTTAGTGGGGCGGACCTTATAGTCGATTTCGGTGAACTTCCAGGTGACTTTGCCTTTTTTGTCCAGCACGTACGTGGTGGGGTGGGGCAGGAAGCGGCCCCGGGTGGCGGCTTGTTCGTTCAAGAGGCCGTAACGGTCGATGGTGGCGTGGTCGGCGTCAGCGAGTAAGGTGATCAGGAACTTGTCGTCGGTGCGGGCCTTCACCTTGGGGATGATATCGCCGAGCTTATCGAGCGGATCGGGGGCGATCGCGACGATGGTGGTCGACTCCTTCAGGTTGGCGGGGAGCAGTTGGTGCAACTCAACTAGTTGCGTGGCGCAGTAGGGTCACCAATAGCCGCGGTAGAAGACGAGGACTGTGTTCTTGCCGCGAAGCTGTTGGAGGGTGAGGTTACCGCCGGCGGCGGAGGGGAGGTTGAAGGCAGGGGCGAGGTCGCCGACCTTGACGCGGTTAAGGTCGGAGGGGCTAGGCTGTTGGGCCACGGCCAATCCGGCCATGGCGAACAGCGAAGCTCTCCGGGAAAGAGTATTGTTCATAAGAACAGAATGCCTGGAGTGGGGGTAGTTTATTCCCGTGGGCGCGAAATTATTTTCATGATGCTCTGCTGGGCGGCGGCGCAGAGATGGCGTTCGCCGTTTCTTTCGGCGTAGACGTCGACGCGGGTGACGGTGACGGAGCGACCGGCCTTCAAGACGTGGGCCTCGGCGACGATGCGGTCTCCTTGGGCAGGGCGGAGAAAGTTGATCTTGTATTCGAGCGTGAGGACGTCGGAGCCGGCGGGCTGGACGGTGAGGGCGGCATAGCCACCGGCGGTATCGGCGACGGCGCCGACCACACCGCCGTGGAAAAAGCCATTTTGCTGGGTGACGGCGGGGGAAAAGGGCACTTCAATGACGCAGCGGCCGACGGCGACCTCCTGCAGGATGGCGCCCAGGGTGCGCAAGAGGCCTTGGCTCGCGAAGCCGGCCCGGAGTTCATTCTCTATCTCGTCGTTCAACACATTTCATTTTACTGTTGCTGTCCGGGCTAAGATCGGAAGAATGTCGAAGCTCATTCTGATTCTGTTGGCCAGTACCCCCTTGTCTGCCGAAGTGCCCGCCGAAGTGGCCCGGTGGACCCGTCAAGCGAGTGCCGTGAAGATTGTACGGGACGATTGGGGCATTGCGCATGTCTATGGCAAGACCGATGCCGATACCGTTTTCGGGGCAATGTATGCGCAGGCCGAGGACGACTTCAACCGCGTGGAGACGAACTACTTGAATGCGATGGGCCGTTTGGCAGAGGCCGAAGGGGAGGCGAAGATCTATCAGGATTTGCGGATGAAGATGTTTGTCGATCCGGTGGAATTGAAGGCCCAGTATGCGGCGAGTCCGGCATGGTTACGGAAGTTGATGGACGCCTGGGCCGATGGCTTGAATTACTATCTGGCCAAGCATCCGCAGGTTGCGCCGCGGGTGATCCAGCACTTTGAGCCGTGGATGGCGTTGAGCTTTACCGAGGGCAGTATTGGCGGCGATATCGAGAGCATTAACTTGAAGCAGCTGGAGGATTTTTACAACGGGCAGCGGAAGAGTGCGGCCTTAGTGCTTCCGGAGTATCCGGCGGAGCCACGAGGGTCGAATGGCGTGGCCATTGCACCTTCGAATACGGCGGGGAAACATGCGTTGTTACTGATTAATCCGCATACGTCTTTCTACTTCCGGTCGGAGTTACAGATGGTGAGCCGCGAAGGGTTGAATGCTTACGGCGCGTCGACTTGGGGGCAATTCTTTATTTACCAAGGTTTCAACGACCGTGCGGGTTGGATGCATACGTCGAGCGGGATCGACACGATCGATGAGTATTTGGAGACGGTGGAGAAGAGTGGGACAGGCTATGTATATCGCTACGGCACGGGGTCGCGGCCGTTGGTGGAGAAACGGATCGCCATCCCCTATCGGGGTGCGGATGGGCGAAAGATGGAGAAGATCTTTACGGTGTATCGCACGCACCACGGGCCGATTGTGCGCACCGTGGACGGCAAGTGGGTGAGTGTGCAGTTGATGCAGGAGCCGGTGAAGGCTTTGTCGCAATCTTACTTGCGGACCAAGGCGCGGAGTTACAAAGCTTACGTCCAGACGATGGAGCTGAAGACGAATTCTTCGAATAATACGATTTATGCCGATGCCGATGGGAAGATCGCCTATTTCCATGGTAATTTTCTGCCCAAACGGGATACGCGCTTCGACTGGACCAAGCCCGTGGATGGTACGAATCTGGCGACGGAGTGGGGCGCGCTGCACGCTTTGACGGAGTTGCCTAGCTTTTCGAATCCGGCGAGCGGTTGGCTTTATAACGCGAATAACTGGCCCTGGTCAGCCGCGGGGGCAACCAGCCCGAAGCGGGAAGCCTTTCCAGCTTATGTCGAGAGCGGGATCGAGTCGCCGCGCGGGTTGCACGCCATGCGAGTGCTGAAAGACGTGAAAGACTTTACGGTGGATTCCTTGTTAGCGGCGGCTTATGACTCCTACTTGCCGTGGTTCGACACCACCATCCCGGCGTTAGTGAAGGCCTGGGAGGCAGATAGGAAGCCCGAGTTAGCCGCGCAGGTTGATTTACTCAAGAATTGGGACCGGCGGTGGAGCGCGACTTCCGTGCCGACGTCGCTCGGAATTTTCTGGGGCGATGAAGTGCGGCAGCGGAATGGGGCTGGGTTAAGAGCGGTGAATCTACCGTTGGCCGAGTATGTGGCCACGAAGGCGCCGCCGGCGATGTTACTCGAATCGCTGGCCGCGGCGTCGGCGAAGCTCGAAGCGGACTTCGGCCAATGGCGCACACCGTGGGGCGAGATCAATCGCTTTCAACGGCTGACGGGCGATATCGTGCA
>JBBQQS010000386.1:0-5468 GCA_038215525.1 Bryobacterales bacterium | reverse complement strand
GGCGTCGGAGGGATCCCCGATATCGTCTTTCGTGATCGCGATTTTCAGGTCTTTTCCTAGCTTGGACCACAAATTCTGGCAGACTACCTGCAGTTGCAGCGGCTCGATGGTTTCGCCTACCTCGTCTTTGCCGTCAACCTTGGTGGTCGCCAAATTCTTAAGCAGCCAGTCCAGCGGCGGATTTCCCTCGGCATCCGGCACATCGCTGAAGCGCCGGCCTTCCACTTCGAGCGGCTTGTCGATCGCCTCCCGGGCCTGATCTTCGCGGCGAAGAAAGTCGAGGCGAAAACGATTTTGGAAGTGGGTGGGGACTTGGCGCAGGAAGGGACGCAGCGCGGCCAGACAATCTTCCCGGACGATGAACAAGGCCCAAATATTGGGTTCCGCCAGCAACTGGCCCAGTTGCTCAAAGAAGGCGTGCTTGAGCGGCGTGTTGCCGGGATCCAGGCGTAGGATCTCCTCGAATTGGTCAAAGATCAGCAGTGGGTTGGCCGTGGCGGGGCGGGAAGTGACGTATTCGTGAAGCGTGGTGTTCGCGAAGGATTCGGAGGGTCGCTCCAGGACGGCAATCCTTTTGCCCGGATAGGTTTTCTCGAGACCGACGATCGCGCTCCAAATGAACCGGTTGGCCACGTTGAGGCCGGCATCGGGCGTGAGGTTAACCCGTGTGCTACCCCACACGTCAAAGCGCTCGGTGTTGCCCAACTTAGTAATCAGTCCGTTTTTGGCTTGAACGAGCGAGGATTTACCGGCCCCGGACGGCGAGTGCAGCACGACGATTCGCTTGGCCGACAGCATATAGCGCAGCTCGGATATTTCGAGGTCGCGGCCGTAGATAATATCGTCTTGCCCAAAGGGCCGGGGGCCGACAAATGGATTGGGCATAGCAGCGGGTCCTTACACGTCGAGGCTCGGTTTGTAAGTGGCGAGTTTTTCGTTCAGCTGACGAAGAAAGTCGGCGGCGGTGCCCCAATAAATGCGGATATTGGGCGGTTTTTTGTCGCGCATGGTGGTGGGCGCGGCGAAGTATCTTTCGAGATACCGTTTGGCGTATTCGAGGTCAGCGAGCGTGGATTGGTCCGGATCAATCTGGACGCCCACGTGGGTCAGCTTCGAAAGATCGTTATTACCTTCAATCGCCAGAATCATGCGGAAGAGCACGCGGAACTTCCAGTCGTCGAGAGAGAATCCCAGGAAAAAGATCGACCGGCTACTCAGGGCGTCGGCAACGACTTGTGGCACTAAGTCGTACTTGGAGGTCTGCATCAAGTAGTCGAAGACGTCGTCCTCGGTAAGGACCCAACTGGCTTCCTGACCCTTGGCGCGATTCCCAAAGATATAGAACAAACAGGGCTTGTCCTTGGAAGGGTCGCCGGTGAATTGCTCGGTTTGGGTTCGTTCGTAAACGGCCTTACCTAGGTCAGCGTTCACTAAGCGCCGTTCGTCGCGCCACTTCATCACCAGCGGAGTCACTCCGGTCTTGCCGGAGGCGCGGAGCACTTCCTCGAACATAGAATCGCTGCTGGCGGTGACGTAGACGCTAGCCTCGAAGGCGGCGGTGATGCGCAATGGGTCGGTGGCGGTTTTCGCTAACTGCTCGGCGACACTTTTGGCGCTGGCTGGCGCGCCGGTTGGCAGAATTTTTTCGGCGCTCTTCACAAAGTTACGCGTCAGGACGTCCTTCACCTTCTTGATGGTGGCGTCTTCCTGATTTCGGGTGCGGAGGAACTGGGCCACTTTGGCGAGGTCGCCGGCTTCCGGCCCCGCGTAGGGATACCCTTCGTTCTCCGCGAGTTCCTGGGCCAATTGGCGGGTGGAGCCAAAGACATAGTCCGCCAAATCGGGCCCGATAATCGGGATGCACTTGCCGTCTTTCACACTCGCACAGAGGATGTCCCAATTGAAGGGCTCGCCTTTGTCGCCGGCGAAACCGGGCTCATACCAAATGGCGCCGTTCTGGAGCCGGGTGAAGAGGGCGGGCATCCAGTAATCCGGGCAGCCTTTGTCGCGGGCGATGCCGCGCGCGGTGGTCATGGCGCGGTCCATTTGTCCGTCTTCGAACAAGGCGCGGAAGAACTCGGGCATCAGGATTTCGACAGTCGCCATCTGCACGTTGCCCTGCATGGCGATCACGGCGCCCACCCCGGCTTCGGCGACTAACTGGGGACCAAAGGCGGCCAGCACGCCACCGTCTTCGGCCTTGCGACTGCCGGCGCTTTGGCAGGAGGCGAGCACCACCAGGCGCGGCACTTGCGGCAAGTCGCCGATTTGGCGTACCAATTCGCTGGCGGGCAAGGGCAGATAGGGCTGCGAAGGGTCCTCGGGGTCGAGCCATAAATGCGGCTCGCCACCCAGCATCGCGCCGTGGCAGACGAGATACAAAATGTCGAAGCCCTCGCGCAGTTTGGCCATCAGGCCGGTGGCGGTGACGTTGGTGGTTAGACTGGCCGGCGTGACATGGGCGGACTGGAGGGCGTCGCTGGCGCGCTTGAGTTCGCCCTCCACGTCGATCGGCGCGAGTTTGCGCGGCTGAACGGCTCCGTCTTCGCGCGGGCTAAAGTCGCCTTTCGGATTGGCGATGGCTACCAGGGCGGTAAGTGCGGCCTTGGGGCGGGAGCGTGCGGGGCGGCGGCTGCTGCTGCCCAGGTAGCGCGAGAGCAACATCGCGCCCCCGGCGAACAGAGGCGCGCCCTTGCGTAAGGGATCCGGATCGAGGATCGCCTCCCAGCGGAGCGACTGCAGTTTCTCGGGTAACACCAAGCGCGTGCGAAGGCCGTCGCCGCCTTGAGCCTTTTGGCGATACTCTTTGAGCTTGGCCTTTACCGGATCGGTAAAGAGGGCATCGGCCAACGCCTGACCATAAGCCACCGGGTCGACCTCGACATCGGCGGCGCGCAACGAAGGGGGGCGGAATTCCCCCACTTCATTGGCGATATCGATGGCGTCGTCGCCTACCGCCAGAAACCGGAAACCAACGGCATAAGTCTGCTCGCGCGGACCTTGTAAGTTGATTTCGAGTTCGGCGAATTTTGGCATAGGTGGCCGGAGACGCTATCCTCTTTCGTCGGTACCAGTTCCGGAAGTGGGCGGATCCGTATAGTCAGTCCCATCGGCCTTCTTGAGTTTCAGCGTGGCGGCGCCGCCGGTGGACCCGCCGTCGATGTCCGTGGGAATTGGCCAGCCCGGGGCCTGCAGAACGATCACGTAGTCGCGGGATTCCACCACACCGATTTCGAAAGAAGTCGAAGTCCCCCCGGCCACTTCGAGGGTCGCCGTGGCCGGTGGCGGCGTGAGTACGGCCAACGTGTGCGCTTCAAAGCATAAGATGCTGTCCGCGCCGGGGCTCGTTACGAAGGTAACGGTGTCTCCCGCTACCAGCGCCACCTGCGCCGGCTCAGGAATTCTCTCCGGACCCGCTTTGTGGATTACAATATTGTGATTTGCCATAAAATCCTCCCGCATGAGTCTACCTTGGTCTTGTAAACTTTGCAATGAATTTGCTGTCGTTGCGTAACTGGGTTAATTCCGGGTTGCGTTCCACCAAGTCATAGGCATAGCCATGTTGCAAAGCCCGCACCAGTTTGGCGATCGCTTCTTCGCGCATCCCCAGCGCCTCGTAACCCATCGCCGCGCGCGAGAGGATCACCGGTTCATCGGGGCCATGCGCCAAGGATTGCCGGATCAGTGGCAGGCTGCGGCCCCGGTCGCCGATCATGGCGTAGTAGCTGCCCAGATTGACGAGTAACTCGGCGTCGTTGGGTTGTTCCAATCGCCGTTTCTCGCCTTTCTCGATCGCACGGCGAAAGGCCTGCTGGGCTTGGGCCCGGTCCTGGGCGCCCCAATGGTGAGCGGTGGCTAAGCCGGCCCAGACCTGGTAATCGTTCGCATCCTCTTTGGTGGCGCGCTCATACATCTTTACGGCCTCTGGATACTGGCTGCGCCACAGCAGCAGGCTGCCCAAATTCACCATCGCCTGCCCAAAGTGCGGGTCGATCGCCAGGGCCCGTTGGTAGAACGGCATCGCTTCGGTGAACTTGCCAAGCCTCTGATAGGTTAAACCCGTGTTGGTATGCCCGAATCGGTTATCAGGAGTTAGTTCAGTTACTCTACGAAATTCCTCGAGCGCCAGATCCAACTTGCCGCCGTTCAAATAGAACAAGCCCAACCGATTGTGCCACCGCCAATCGTTCGGCGACAAATCCTGCGCTATCTGCAACTCGGGCGGGACGTCGGACGTCCGGCCCTGGCGCTGATAGAGTAACCCCAACTCCGCATGCGCCGCTCCGTTGCGCGGGTCAAGCCGCAAGGCTTCATTCAGTTCCTGCGCGGCTAAGTCGTGCCGACCGGCCCGTAGATAGTATTTGCCCAAAGCCAAGTGCGTATGCGGCTGCCGCGAATCGAGTTCCACGGCTTTGGCCGCCGCTACCCGAGCCCGCTCCAGTAAAGCCGGATCCTTAGCGCCATCGAACTTCGCTAAATACGCATCCGCCAACCCGGCTTGGCCCAGCGCGAATTGCGGACTCTGCTTCACCAGCTTTTCGTAAATGCCGGTCGCCTCCGCCACGCTGCCTTGTTTGTCATAGCGCACCAACAATTCCTGCCCTTTGGTGTACTCGGCGTGGCCGCTGGTATTTAACAAAGGCGCGCCGACGGGCGACTTCACATAAACAAAAGCGCCTGCCCCTAAAGCCATCGCCAGGGCCACGCCCAGCCATAGCTTCGAAGACTTGGGCGGTGGCGCGGCGCTTTCGGCCGCCGGCGACACCGCGCCGGAGAGGGCAGCCATCATGGAGCCGGTGCTCGCGTAACGGTCCTTGGGGTTGGTGGCCAGCGCGGTTTCCACCACGCGGACAAAGGGCTCCGGCAGGTCCGGCCGTTCGTCGATCAAGCGCGGCGGCGCGGAGCCCAGATGTTTGCCCTTCGGATAGCGGCCGGTAGTGAGATAGAAGAGCAGCACGCCCAGGGCGTAGATGTCGCTGGCCACGGTGGACGGCTTGCCGCCCAAGAGTTCGGGCGCCATGTAGAGCAGCGTGCCGCTGAGGCCTTCGTGACGCTGGGTGGCCTCCTGCGTGAGGCCGAAGTCCATCAGGAGAATGCGCCCGCCCTCTTCGCGCATCACGTTCGAAGCCTTGATGTCGCGATGCAGCATTCCGGCGCCATGCACGGCCGCCACAGCGCGGCAGACTTCGACGCCAATCAGGGCCGCTTCCGTGGCGCCAAACGCGCCTTGCGTTTCCACCAATTGCCCTAAATGCTTGCCGCGGACGAAGTCGCTCCAGAAGCCGACGCGGCCTTCGAATCGATCGACGCCGAAGACGGGGATCACATTCGGATGCCGGACGCGGGCCGCAGCGCGAGCTTCCTTCAAGATGGCCTGATAATCGTGATTGTCGCCGCCGCCCGATCGCAGTAACTTCAACGCCACTTCGCGATTCAGCTGTGGATCCCAAGCCCGGTAGACTTCGCCA
>JBBQQS010000385.1:0-5472 GCA_038215525.1 Bryobacterales bacterium | reverse complement strand
TGCGCCTCTGCCCATCGCTCAGCATGAACAGCAGCAAGAACTTCGTGAACACCGGGAACTCGACCGGCCGCGCCTTCAACAGCAACGGCGACCGCGACCACGCCATCTGGGGCAAGCACGCGAACTGGGTCTGCTACTACGGCCCCGACCCGAAGGGCAATCCCGTCAGCGTCGTGATCTTCAGCCATCCCGGCAACCTGCGCTCACCCACCACCTGGCACGCGCGCGACTACGGGCTCTATGCGGTGAATCCATTTGGCCTGCACGACTGCGAGCCGGACAAACCCGCGGGCGCCGGTGACTACACGATCAAGAAAGGCGACAGCCTCACGCTGCGCTACCGCTTCTACTTCGCCAAAGGCCAGGCCGACGCGGCGAAACTCGATGCGGCATTCGAGGTGTTCGCGAAGACGAAATGAGCCACCACTGCGGACCCACTAATCACCCATGAAACACACCCTCACACTTATCACCACCTTACTGCTGGCACCGCTGCACGCCGCTGAAACGAACGCGCATGCCAATAGCGAACTGAACGAAAAATGCGTCTGGCTGGAAAAGGAGGCGCACCGCATCATCCGGGCATCGAAGCGCACGATGAAGGATGGAACGGCGGCATTCCCACCTCAAGTGGGCAGCGGCTACAACGCGTTCTGGCTGCGCGACTATGAGTATACACTGGAAGGATCGATTGCCTCGTATTCGGACCAGGAATTGACCGATGCCTGTGTCTGTTCGTCCGAAATCTGCGGGCTGACGGTGCCGGAGTCGATTGCGATCCGGCACCTGCCCGGCGGTGTTTACTGGGAACAAGGCTGCAAACCGGACACCTACCAGAACGGAGCATTCTGGTGAACGCCCACGGGATGGTTCGTGTTTACGCTCGACTTGGTGGATGCCCAATTGGCCGACCAGACCATCCTCGATATGGTTGCTGATTTTCAGAAGAACGGTGCCTGCGAATGGATGATCGGCTCACACTACCGGCTTCCCCATTATCTGGCCAGCGCTGCGCTCCCGCTGGATGGGATCCGGGCGATGAACGAGCGCAGGAAAACACCTCACCCAACTGAGTCAGCAGACAAGCAGTGAAGCAGCCTCGGCACTGCCAAGAAACTCGCGCTTGAACACCCTTCAACGCCTCATCCTCACCTACCTGCTGCTGGCTCCGCTGGCGGCGTTTACGAATGACAGCGCCAAGCATCTCCCGCCTGAGTCATGCAACCTGCGCCTCGCCCCGCCGCTGACCAACTGGTTCGACGCCATTCCTCTTGGCAACGGCCAACTGGGTGCCTTGATCTCGGGCACGGACCGTCAAATAGAGGTCAAACTCGACCGGCTGGACCTCTGGGATGAGCGTTGCGACGCGCTGGTAAGGTCGCCGGAAATGACATGGAAATCGATCCAGAAAAACCGCGAGGCCGGGAACTTTGCGCGCATTCACGAGATCTTCGACGGTCTCTACAAAAACAAGCCCCCCACGCACATCGCCGTCGGCAAGGTGCTGCTCACTCTCCCCGCCACGCGCCGGATCGCGCGGTTCGATCTCGACCTTGCGGCCGCCGAGGCGGGGATCCCATTCCAAGATGGCAGCCGGGCACGGGCGTTCGCCAGCGCCACGGAACCCGTTATCTTGCTTCTGCTGCCCGGCCAGCCGGAAAAGCTCAGTCTCTGGGCTCCCGGCCAGGATCCGAAGTGGCCGTCCGTCCTGGAATATCCGGAACCGGTCTTTGGCGAGGACAGGGATGCACGGTGGTATGAGCAGGCGATTCCGCTAGGCCATGTCACCTATGGCTATAACGGCGAGACAGCCATTCCAGGCTGGCGATTCGTCGTCTACACCCAGAGCCAAGCCATCGGGAACGACACGCTGATCGCCATCACCATTACATCCAGCCTCAAGGACGGCCCGGATCCGTTGGCGACGGCCCGCGACAGGGCCCGCAAGGCGCTGGGACTCGGCTACGACCAGCTGGCGGCCGCGCACCGGAGCTACTGGGCCGGATTCTGGGGAACATCGGCGGTCCGCATTCCCGACGCGGACTTGCTCCGGCATTACTACCTGAGCCGCTACTTTCTCGGGGCGTCCTCCCGGCCCGGCGCCCCAACCATGGCCGCGCTCATGGGCGTCTGGACGGACGACAAGATGCTTCCGAATTTCAAGAACGACCTGCACAACGACCTCGAAACCCAGGCTCAATACCAGTCCTATCAGACCTCCGGGAACTTTACGGAAGGCCGTGTGCTGTTCGACTATCTCTGGGACCGCCTGCCGACCTTCATGGGCTACGCCAAATCGTTTTACCAGACCGGAGGGGCCGCCGTGCCCGGAGTGATGACCTTGGGAGGCAATCCATGCACGGGTTGGCCACAATATGCAAACTCACCCACCTTTGCCGGCTGGTTTGGCTGGCTGTTCTACCAGCACTGGCGCTACACGCAGGACCGCGAGTTCCTCGAGTCGCGCGCCTATCCGTGGTGCGCTGAGATCGCCGAGTGCTGGCACGGACTGCTGAAGGAGGACGAACAGGGAAACCTCAAACTGCCGATGTCCAGTTCCGCCGAGATCTTCGACAACTCGCCCCGCGCCTGGCTCCAGCCCAATAGCAACCAAGACTTGGATCTGATGCGAACCCATCTTCTCGGTTTGGCCGAAATGGCCGATGTGTTGGGACGGCGCGAGGATGCCGCCCGCTGGCACGGGATGGCTGGCAAACTTGGGCCGAACCATGTGGACGAGGGGCACGCCCTGATGTGGAGCGCCAATGAACCAGTGAAGGAGTCACACCGGCACTTTTCGCAAACCATGGGGATCTGGCCTTTTAACCTCCTCACCGTGGACGGTAGCGACCGCGATCGGAAAATCATCGCAGCTTCGCTGAAACGGATTGACGAGCTTGGCCAGGATAAATGGTTCGGCTTCAGCTATCCTTGGATATCCTCTCTCCGGTCACGCGAGGGCGATGGGGAAGCGGCCTACCGGCATCTTGATCTGTTTATCAAGGGATTCACCGCACGCAACGGGTTCCACATGAACTTCGATATCAATGGTGCGCTGGGACCCAAGAGGGCAAAGGGCTACTTCACCATCGAAGCCAACATGATGGCCAACCAGGCAGTCCACGACATGCTCTTGCAAAGCTGGGCCCCGAGCCTCGGCAACGGCGAGGCCGGCATCGTTCGTCTCTTTCCGGCTACGCCTTGGCAATGGCACGAGGCGTCCTTCGACGACCTGCGGGCCGAGGGCGGCTTCCGCGTCTCCGCCCGGCGCGAGAAGAACGCCACCGTCTGGTTCAAGATCATCGCCGGAGCCGACGGGCTCCTGCGCCTGCGCGACAATTTCGGTGGTCGCACGCCTCAATGGGTCGGTCCGGAGATGACCAAAGTAGGCCGGGACTTCGAAAGGCAGATGCGTCAAGGCGATGTCATCGAGGCGACACTGGAGACGCCCTCCGAACTTCCACCCAAGCCCGGGAACTTCTATGCACCCGTCATCCCGATGACGGACAAATAACCATGAAACACACCCTCACCGTCGCCCGCGATCCTTTGAAACAATCATGGCGGGCTGTCTCGCTTTACTCGGCTCTCACGGCCCTATTGCTCACACCGCTGGCCGCACTCCACGCTGCCGAAGACATCCAGTGGCTCGTAAGCTACGAGGCCAAAGCATTGCCTGACTCGACATGGAGTGCGGTCGGCAAACCAAACGCGAAGATCGAAAATGGCGCGCTTCATCTCGTCGATGATTCCGCGACGGAGTCGGGGGCGTTTCGCGCAGCGTGGAAGCCGCAGCCCGATACGGAGATCGTTGTCGAGGCGAAGGTGCGGGTGGAGTTCGTGAAGGCGCGGCGCGATGGCACGGGCATGTGGCCCGCGCAGCAAGGTGTGCCGGTGGGTTTGCTCGTGAGCGATGGGAAGCATCAGGAAGGGCTGCTGCTCTGTCCGGAGCGCATCGCGAACTGGCATGATCGCGTGGCGTTCATGGATGCGAGCAAGGAGTTTCACACCTATCGGCTCGTCATTCGCGGCAATGACATGAGCATCACCGTGGATGGCGTGGAGAAGATTCACGGTGAGGGCGCTTTTTGGAAACCAGCGGAGAATGGCGAGGCCTTCGTGCAGTTCGGCTCCACCGCTCCGGGTTGGAAAGGCGGTGCGTTTTGGCAGTCGGTGAAGCTCGGCGTGCGCAAGGCCTCAGCACACGAGAAGCCGAAGTTGCGCATCACCGTGAGCGAGCCCTGGGAAATTCCGCCAACGCCCGGCTGGAACAAGCCTCGTGCGCGCGGCGAAGCGCTGCGCACCGCCGACACCGAGATCGGCATCGCGGTCCCGGACGAAGCGAAGGGCAAGCCTGTTCCACCCACCCGACCGTATCTCTACGACGTCGGCAAAGGCATGCTCATGCTCAGCGTCGCGCAGGGACCGGACGCGATCTACGAGCCCTATGGCGTGCTCAAGTCCACCGACGTCGGCAAGACGTGGCAACCTGTCGCCGATCTCCAGTTCAAGACCTTCGCGCCGCTGCCGCACATTCGCATGACCGATGGCGACATCCTCGGTTTCTCGCGCTGGAACGTGAAGTATCAGGAGGGTATCTACGTCGGCATGAGCTTCCGCTTTGATGCCAAGGCGGAGAAGTTCACGATGTTCGAGAACCTCATCCAGGTGCCGAAGAAGTCCGGCCAGATCGTCGCCTTTGATCGCGACATCTTCGACCTCGGTAAGGGCGAACTCATGGCCGTGGTTTACACTCCGATCTCCAAAGGAGTCATGCATTCCTATCTCATGAAATCCGCCGATGCCGGCAAGACGTGGAACTATTTCTCGACCATCGGCGCAGGCCCCGAGCCGTCAGTGGTGCGCTTCTCGGACACGGAAATGATGGCCATCCTGCGCACGCTCTCGTTTGGCCCGCTGTGGCAAACCTGGTCGCACGACGGCGGCAAGACCTGGGACAAACTCAAGCCGCTCGAGGTGGGCAGCGTCGCGCCCGACATGGTGCTCATGAACAACGGCGTGCTCGCGTGCAGCTACGGCCGCCCCGGCTCGAACCTCATGTTCAGCACCGACCAAGGCCACACCTGGAGCCACCACACGGTCATCACCGACTCCGGCGGATTCAACTACACCGCCATCCGCGAAGTCAGCCCGGGACGCCTGCTCTACATTCACGACGCGCCGAACCTGCGGGCGCTCTATGTGGATGTGGAACTGGTGAAGTAATTCCTTTCAGACAACTCCGAGCCACCATGAAGCACACCCTCACTATTCTTAACGCACCGCGCCCCCCCTCCGACCCCGGGCCTTCGGCGGGAAGGGAGCGGAAGGGCCGAAAAAGGAAAAATAACCGAGCAGTATATTTTTCCATATAAACAACTAACAAACTTATCATTAAAGTTCCTTAATCCATTGACAAGAGCAGATGAACTGGGAAAAATATATTTGATTAAAATAGAATAGAAATGGTGA
>JBBQQS010000384.1:0-5483 GCA_038215525.1 Bryobacterales bacterium | reverse complement strand
AGAGGCGGTGCTGCAGTGGCAGTTCAAGAAGGGCCAGCCGTCGGCACAAGTCTCCCTCGATTTCCGCTTGGCGCCGGACCAGGAGCCAGTCCAGGTGGGCAAGCTGAAGTCGATCCGAATCGCCGATGCGCCGGCCGGCGTGGCGGAAACCCTCCGTGCCCGCTTGGCGCAACTCGAAAGCCAACCCATAAATGCCCGTGAGATCTCGCAGATCGTCGGCGCGGTGGCAGCGGGCTACCGGACTTCCTTCACGAAGGACCAGGCTACAGGCGACGTCACGTTGACCATTGCTGACGCGGCGGCCGGCTTCGCCCAGGGCGACGCGCCCCGAATCCGGATCGGAGGCGATGTCCAAGCGACGAAGCTCGTCAATAAAGTGACGCCGCTCTATCCGCCGTTGGTGAAACAGGTCAAGGTACAAGGCACGGTGCGCTTTGCAGCGCTGATCGGCGTCGACGGACACCTGAAGGGGCTCACCGTCGAGAGTGGCCATCCCTTGCTGGTGGAGTCGGCACAGAGGGCGGTGCAGCAGTGGGTGTATCAGCCGACGCTGCTCAACGGCAACCCGGTTGAAGTGCTCACCGCCATTGATGTGAACTACACTCTCGCTCCGTAGCGATGTCTTTCGCGGCCATCGCCGATATCCACGGCAATCTCCTCGCGCTTTGAAGCCGTGCTGACCGATATCGACCGGCGCGGATTGACGCGGATCGTGAATCTGGGCGACCTGCTCTCCAAACTCCGTACCACCCCGTGACCACCGCCGGGCACCCCGTGGATGGCCCGTTTCCCACTGCGGCTCCATCGCCCAGCAGCGACTCGCTGATGGCTCGGCCGATACCACGCGTACCACCTGCGACGATTGCAACTTTTCCGGTCAGTGTCAGGTCCATGTAGTTATTGACCCGTATATTGATCGCCGAATGTGGCGGACTCTCCATCCTGCTCGACTTCTATCACGCCGAACTCGAAGAGCCCAGTGTTCCCGCCGCGGTGTTCGCCGCGGCCGGCCAGATCAGTTGGGTGCAGGTCTCCGACAGCAATCGCAAGGCGGAAGCGGCCTGTCTATGTGGCCTGTCTAAGTGGCCCTTCCATTTGCCACCGCAATGGGATAGACTACCCGGCCAAGGAGTCTTCGTTTGCGCATCCTCATAGCCTTCGCCCTCTGTACCGTTGCTCTATGGGCCCAATTCGACTCGGGTCAAATCTCGGGTTACGTCCGTGACACCAGCGGCGCGGTGATCCCCGGGGCGCCCGTTGTGGTTACCCGTGACGCCACCAACATCTCGCAACGAGCGAACACCAACGACCAGGGCTTTTTCATCTTTGTCACCCTGCCCATCGGCACTTACCGCGTGAGCGTGGAAGCCAATGGCTTCAAGCGCTATCAGCAGACCAATATCGTCGTCAACGCCGCGAGCAAGGTTGCGGTGGACGTGGAACTGGCCGTCGGCGCGCTCACCGAGACGGTGGAAGTAAGAGCCACGGGCGCCCAGGTAAATACCGAGTCCGCGCAAGTGGGGCGAGTCGTGGAGGCGAAACAGATTCAGGATTTAACCCTGAACGGCCGTAACCCGGTGTATCTGGCCTTGCTGAAGCCCGGCGTGCGTGGTGGCAATATCAATACGTTCGATCCCGATAGCGTTTCGAATGGAGGCTTCTCGATTAATGGCGGCCGTTCGGACGAATATTTTGTCTATGTCGACGGCGCGGTGGCGACGCGGACACGGTCTTCGGGTTCGATGTTGGGTTCTTTGAATGTCGACGCCGTGCAGGAAGTTCAGATCCTAACGGCGAATTACTCGGCGGAGTTTGGGCGCTCTTCAGGGGGGCAGATTCGCTTCGTCACCAAAAGCGGCACCAAGGATTATCACGGTGACTTCGTCGAGAATTTCCGTAACTCGGCGCTCGACGCTAATAGTTGGCAGCGCAACCGCAGTCCGGATCCGGCGCAGAACCGTACGGCGGCGCCGTTTCGTTTTAACCAGTTTGGCTACGATATCGGCGGGCCCGTGGTGGTGCCCGGTAGGTTTAACCAGAAGCGCGACAAGATGTTTTTCTTCTGGGCGCAGGAGTTTATCCGGCGCCGCAGTGTGCCGACCAATAATGGCACGGTGCCGACGCTCGCGATGCGCAGGGGCGACCTGAGCGAGTTACTGAATCCGTCGAACGTATTCTTTGGCCGCGCTCGCGCGATCAACGATCCGGACACCCGCACGCCGTTCCCGAATAACATCATTCCTCCCAGCCGCTTGAGTCCGAATGGGCAGGCCTTGCTGCGGGTTTTTCCCGAGCCGATCGCTGGGTTCCAGCAAGGAACGTCGAATTGGATCGGCGTAGGTTCCACCGCTTCGGATATGCGGAAAGATACGGTGAAGATCGACTACCTATTTAATGAGAGGCATCGGTTGGCATTTAGCGGCTCTTACAACCCGTGGACGTTCAATGTGCCCTTTAGCGATACCTTCGGCCGCGTGCAGGAGCTATGGCAACGGCCCAACCGCCTCGCCTCCATGAGCTTTACCAGCACGCTTTCGCCCACTTTGATTAACGAACTGAACGTTTCGGCGAGTTCAGATGGCAAAGGCGTCATCGATTGGAGCGACTGCGCTACTTGCCGCCGCAGTGCTTTCGGCGTGAATTACCCGTTTCTGTTCCCGGGCACCAAAGCGGCACCGGAGAAAGTGCCGAGTATTCGCATCCAGGGCTTAACCACGCTGGACGGTGGACCCTATCCTGGCGCATGGGCCGGCTACGTATTTGCGCTTTCGAATACCACCACCAAGATCTTTAGCAAACACACCATGAAATTTGGCGTGTTTGTGTAACGCTCCGGCCAGAACGATTTTATTCAAGGCACCACCGCCGGGCCCGGCACGACAAATAACCAAAACGGCGATTTCTCCTTCTCCGATTCGGGCGGGCATCCGCTAACGAGTAGTCTGGCGTTAGGAAATGTCTTACTCGGTTATTTTGACTCCTACTCCGAATTCGGCCGGAAGGCTTATACGCCTTACGCCGCAACCTCAGTCGACTTCTTTGCGCAGGATAGCTGGAAAGTCACTCCGAAGCTGACCTTCGAGTATGGCATTCGTTATTCGCTGTGGCCACCCTGGTCTAGCCGTTGGGGCAACATTTCGATGTTCCACCCCGATTATTATGACCCTTCGAAGGCCGCGGTGATTGACCGGTCGCAGGGCTTTGTCGTAAGCGGCGACCGTTACAATGGTATCGTTCTACCGGGTAATGGCGTACCGAAAGCTGAGGGTGGACGCGTAGAGGCGTTTCGAACCAATGAGTTCGACCGCTTGCGGCATAACTTACCCAACGGCTTCTCGCCCACTTACAAGAATCTGTGGCAGCCGCGATTGGGTTTAGCTTACGCCTTGGGACAGAAGACCGCGCTGCGGGCCGGCCTTGGACGTTTCTATAACCGTACGATGATCAATCGCGATACGGCGCTGGGCGGCAATCCGCCGTTTCAGTTACAGCAAGGCGTGTTTTTCGGCAATGTGGATACTCCGGGTGGGGCGACTCGCCGGGATTTCCCCTTTGCGATGACCATCCAGGACCCGGTTTTCCGGATCCCCGAAGCCTGGATGTGGAATGCCACGTTTGAGCGCGAGTTACCCGGAGCGATCCGCGTGGAAGCGGGTTATGTGGCGCGGCGCGGGCTTTATAATCAGCGGAAACGCAACATCAACCAACTGCCGATCGGCACCATCCAAGCGAACCCGGGCGTGAACCCGAATTTCCTGCGGCCTTACTTGGGTTACGGCATTGTGGGGATCTCGGAGAATTCCGGCACTTCGCGCTACGACGGATTACAACTCAGTGTGGAGCGTCGCTTCTCACGAGGTTTCCAATTCGGAGGAGCCTACACCCTTTCGCGGACCCTCGACGATGCTTCCAGCCTGACCGAAGTGTTACCCAACGCCTACGACACCAGGGGTTACTATGGGCACTCCGATAATGACCGTCGGCATGTCTTGATCTTCAATTACATTTACGAGATTCCTCTCTTCAAGGCCAGCCGGAGGTTAATTAAGAGTACGCTAGGCGGTTGGGAACTTTCGGGAGTGAATCAGTTCCAGAGCGGCGCGCCGTTCTCGGTGCGTGAAGGCGTAGACTATGCCGGCGTGGGCCCAGGCAGCGGCAACCAGTTTTGGCGGGTAACCGGCAACCCGAATCAAGTGGAGCGCACGCCTTTCACTAACTTTGCGACCTGGTTCAACCGAGCGGCGTTCGCGCGGCCCGACCAAAGGACCTTCGCGCCATCGAACGTGCGCAATACCTTGTACAATCCTGGCTTCTACACCTGGGACCTGGGCTTACGCAAGAACTTCGCCGTCACGGAGAAGCAGCGGTTGCAATTCCGCTGGGAAGTCTTCAACGTCTTGAACCACCCGAATTGGGGCGGTGCCACGAATAACCCGGTAAGTGCCAATTTTGGCCAGGTAACCGGCAAGACGGGCGAGCGGCAATTACAATTAGCGATGAAGTATATCTTCTAAGCTGGTTCGAGTAAGAACGTGGCAGATAGGGTGGATCGCAGATATGCCTGCCCGGCACCGCGTCGGAGCTTCGAATCACGGGAGCGAGGTCGGCACAAATGAAAAAGTCGTCCCGTCTTCATCGGAGCCGGTAGGCGAACGGAGATCGGGCGTTAGCGGCAGCCAGGATCTGACGGAGCAACCGGCCAACGTGCTTTGGCGAGCCGTTCGGATTCACCGCAAACTGCACCGCAAAACCCCATCGAGCCGGAACCAGACTGCCCGCCCGAACCGTGGGGTTTTGGACGGAGATCAGCTCCAATCGTGATCTCGAAGTGGCACGCTCAGAACTCCTCCGTTTGGTTCACATTATGAATTCAGCGGGCGCGGATACTCGGCTTTCATTGCCTTGAGGAGTAACTCCAATTCCTCCATACAGCTGGAACAGCGTTCGAAATGTTCGCCCACCAGTCGCAGCGGCTCTGGCAGCGGAGCTCCGGAAACGAGATGGTCGGCATAGGCGGCAAAGTAGTCGAAACAGTCGTCGCACCCGATTTCATGCGGCAGCGTGGAGGCCGCCATGCCGACCAGGGCTTTGAGCTTAGGGTCAAGTTCCGGCATAATCTTCATTTTCCTCGTAACACATCGTGAACTTGATCCTCTGTCCAACCGGCATTCTGGATTGCCTGTTTGATGCGTACCCGCGCATCGTAGACCAATTTATAAAGCGCATTACGATTGGTGCCCAATCTCCGGGCGACTTCGTCGGGCGGGGCGCCTCCCAATTCAGCCAAAATCGCGTCGCGCTGCCGGGCGGTTAATCCATGTTGCACCGCCTCCCGCACCGCGCTCATCAAGGCGTTCGATTCGTGATCCGCCGGTTGAGTTTCCGGGAAGAGACGGCCCGCCTCCACCATCTGGTCGAGCGAAACATCCTGCCAACGGGCCCGCCGCATTTCGCTCACCGCCACCCGCACCGCGATCGACATG
>JBBQQS010000383.1:0-5485 GCA_038215525.1 Bryobacterales bacterium | reverse complement strand
GGCTCCACCGAAGGATTGCCGTTGATGATCGGCTTGTTGTTCTCCGCTACCCAACCCGAGAGGCCCTCGCCCATGGGTACCCGCAGGGAGGAGAACAGCCGGAAGTTTTCGCCGCTGACAAACTCGGGCACCAATTCTTCGCCCTTCACCAGGTAAATGGCGATGGCGTCGTAAGGGGCGATCTTCTTCAACCGTTCGGTCAGGCAGCTCAGCGTATCGACCAGGCTCAAACTCTTGCCCAGATCGGCCGTCATTTCGAGCAGCAACTGGGCTTCCTGGCGCGCCGCCGAGATGGCCGTCCGGAAGTCCACCTCGGCGGGCTCGGGCGTTTTCTCGAAGCCTGCGTCGGGTTCCGCGCCCCGCTCCACTTTTAAATCCACCGCCAAAACCTGATTACGAACCGGTGAGGACTGCGCCATCCCTTCAAGCTCGCGGTAGCGCCGATGCAGGATCTCGACGATGCGCGGGTCAAAGGCTTTGCCCGCCTCGCGCACCACATACGCCATCGCGTCGTCGAGGGGCAAAGCGCGGCGGTATTGGCGATCGGAGGCCAGGGCATCCAGGCAGTCGACGGCCGAAAGAATCCGGGCGCCAATGGGGATGTCTTCGCCCTTCAGGCCATCCGGATAGCCGCTGCCATCCCACTTTTCGTGGTGGGAGCGCACGATCGGCACCACCGGATAGGGGAACCCCACTTTGTCCAGAATCTGCGCCCCCACCACGGGATGGATTTTCATCTTCTCGAACTCTTCCGGGGTCAGCTTACCGGGTTTGGCAATGATGTGTTCGGGGACCGCCAGTTTGCCGATGTCGTGCAGCAAAGACGCGGCACGCAGGGCCTGAATCTGCTCGTCGGGCAGGCGCAACTCATTGCCGATTTCGACCGCGTAGATCTCTACCCGCCGCAAATGGTCATGGGTCGTATGGTCTTTGGCCTCAATGGCCAGGGCCAAGCTTTCAATGGTGCGCAAATGTAAGCTGGCCATTTCCTCGACGTGTGTCTTTTCCGCTTCCAGCCGCCCCAGATACAGGCTGTAGGAGTGATATACCCAATACATCAACGGCACCACCATCAGGAAGCTCTGCCAGCCCGCCACTTGCTTCAGGTACACAAGGTTGGCCACCAAGGCGGCACCCAGGACGAAATAAGGCAGACTCCAGAAATAACATTCGCGCCACACCGCCAGAAACGACCGGCGGCCGGTGAGCGAAATGATGCCTGCTACCGGTGAGGTATTGAACACGAAATAGACAAAGGCCGCCGTCGACAGCAGCAGCAGAATGTTCGTGGGCGCCCAGAGTTGCAGCCGTTGCGTCGCCATACAGGCTACGGCGATCGCGTTGGCGGTGCCGCAGACGCTAAAGGCCACCTGAATCGGCCGGATCTTATTCTTCGTCTTCCACAGGCATTGCAGCAGCGTGCTCGCCGACCCGATCAACACGGCTTCGCCCACGCTCAGTTCGGCAATCGCCAAAATGATGACGAGAAAGCTGACGGACATCGTGCCTTCGATGCCCGGCAAATGCACTTTCACCAGCGATCCAGCGATCCCCAGGGAAAAGTAGGCCAGCAGCCGCCAAAGGTCGTCGCACTGCCAGCGGGTTGCAATCCAAAGCAGCACGCAGCACGACAAGCCCAATTGCGCGCCGATGTAAATCTTCGCTTTTAACGGCACTTGGTTGATCTAAAATCACCCGATTACCTCAACGTAAGGATGACTACTTTCCTGCTACTACCTTATCGGCAGTTCTTCGATCTGAGAATCAGCGATTTACCTTACGGTTACTTAGCGCCTTTGTACCTAGATACCCAGGCGGTCCTTCAGCTCTTTCACCCTCTCCCGCGCCACGGCCAATTCCGTCTTCCCCTCATCCTTCAAACGCAATATCATTTTCCCCGCGAAATATGTATACAGTTCCTGCACAAAAGCCACGTTCACCAGCGTGGACCGGTGGATGCGGACAAATCGCTTCGGGTCGAGCTTGGCTTCCAGTTCGGCGATCGTCTGGTCAAGGATGTAGCTCTTGCCGGAAGTCGCCGCGAACGTCAACTTGTCCTCGGCAAACAGATGTGTCACGCGCGAGAGGTCGATGAATTCCACCTTATCCCCCACGCGGGAAGCCACCCGCTCGGGATAGTTCGCCCCGGTCATCGAGACGGCCATGGCGGCGGTTACCTGGCGCACCAGGTCTGCCAAAGGCGGGCCGGCCTGGCCCCCGGCGCGTTCCTGGTGACGCCGTTCGAGCTTGCGCACGGCCCGGTCCAGCATTTCCCGTTCCACAGGCTTGACGAGATAGTCGATCGAGTTCACTTCAAAGGCCCGGAGCGCGTATTGGTGAAAGGCGGTGACAAATACCACCCACGGTTCGCCTTTTAATCGCCCGAGCAGGTCGAAGCCGGAGATTTCCGGCATCTCGATATCGAGGAAGAGGACATCGAAATCGACACCGGGCATGCGCTCCAGGGCATCGGCCGGGTCGTTGCTCACGCCCACCACCGTCACCTTACCGGTCTCTTCGAGCATGCGGGTGAGGCGGCGGGTGGCCAGAGGTTCGTCATCCACCAGATAGGCGCGAATCATGCGGTTACCCCGAGCGGCACGCGCAGGGTGACGGACATGCCGTCATCCTGGCGACGGTACTCGAGCGCCGCCCCAGCCCCGAATTGAGCCTCCAGACGCGCGGCCAGCAATTCGAGGCCATGCCCGACTGGAATCGCGGACTCTTCAAAGCCCGCCCCCGAATCCCGCACCTCAATCTCGGCGCCCCGCGCTCCCGTCCGGGCCGCCACCCAGACCTCACCGCCTTCTCTCCGATTGGTGACCGCGTACTTGACGCTGTTCTCCACCAACGTCTGCACGGCCAGCGGGGGGAGCATCACGGCCGTCAGTTCGGGCTCGCAGACGATCTCGTAGCGCAGGCGCTCCCCGAAGCGGACGCGCTCGATCTCAAGATAGTCGCGCACCATTTTGAGTTCCTGCTCCAGGGTCACCAGCCCGCCGTGCGGCTCGTAGAGCGAAAATCGCAGCAGTGCTGACACCCGTTCAAGGAGCAGTTCGGCCCGCTCGGGGTCCTCCCGAATCAAGGACGAGACGGAATTGAGCGCATTGAACAGAAAGTGCGGATGAATGCGAGATTCGAGGGAGGCCAACCGTGCTTCGGTCGCCAGCCGCTCGGCCTCTTTCTGCTCCCGCTCGTTGGCCCGCAGCTTCTCATTGGACTCTTCGATCCGGTACTGAAAATGCCCGTAAATATAAGCCAGCACTCCGGTACAAAACGTCAGAAACAGGCTCCAACGGTAGGCATTGCCGAGCCAGCGCAAGAACTGCCCTGGGGGAATCAGTCCCGCCGCCCAGAGGATGCTAGCTCCGGCCGTCGTTCCCACGTTGGCCAGCCCGAACAGGGCGCCTCCGTAGGCGGCCAACCGCGCGCCGTTTCCCCAATGTTTGCAGCGACCCACCAAGCGGGGCAAAACGAAGCCGGCGGGCAGGCCGATCAGCGTCGCAAACATGGTGCTGATCCAGAAGCTCTCCCAGAGGTCGTGCCATGTCCAGCGTCGCATGGCCACCATCATCAGAATCGGCGGCACCGCGCCGATCAGCAGCGGCCACAGCAAGGCTTTCAGAAATTCGCGCACTTATTTGCCAGTATGGCAGCCGATACAGCCGGACTGCGCCGGCGTGAGCGACTTCGTCTCCAACCAGATCGTCGCTCGCTTGGCATAAGGCGTCCCGGCCATTTCGGTCTTCATGCGCTCAAAATACACATTGGCCTTCGCCTCGTCGCCCAACATCCGGTAACCATTGGCCAGCCCTTGCAGAAGTTCGCCGCGGGAATGGTCGCTCAAGCCGGCGAAGGTGTCCTTTTGCATCTCGCGCACCCGCTCATAATCTTCGACGGCCGTCTTTACCCATTGCTTGGCCATCGGACTGCCCTTGGCGGAAATCGCCGCGGACATCAGCACGGCCGCGCGCGGAATCAGCACGCCGAGGCTATCCGGCGCCAACTTGCCGGCCCGTTCAAAATCGGCCATGGCGAGCATGTAGAGCTCCATACCCTTTTGCATGTCCTGTTTCTGGAACAATTGGCCGCTTTGGAAGAAGACCGCCGCCCCGCGCCACACGATGGCCTCGGCGTGCTTCGGATCCTCGGCCAAGGTGGCTTCAATCTTGCCCAGCGCGCGATTCATCGCCACCTCATCGCCTTGGAGGCCAGCGAAGATGTCGGTGCGCACCGTATAGTCATAGCGATCGGCCCCGCGAGCCATCCCCAGCGCGAAGCCCAGAATGGCGGATCCAGTGAGTAGTAAGCGTTGAACTTTCATGTTTCTACGCTACGGCCAATCGCTTTTCGCCGCCGCGGATTTCCGACGAAACGGCGATTCTGCCAGATGAACCGTATAATGCCCGATGAACCGTATAATAAAAGTTCCCCATGGTTTTCTCCGACGAGTTTTACCGCATCAATAAGCTTCCGCCCTATGTGTTCGCCATTACGAACGAGATGAAGGCCAAACTTCGCGCTGCCCAGCAGGATGTAGTCGATTTTGGAATGGGCAACCCCGACGGCCCCACTCCCCGGTTGATTGTGTCGAAGCTCGCCGAAGCCGCCCGCAATCCGCGTAACCACCGTTATTCGATGTCGCGCGGCATTCCGAACCTGCGCCTCGAAATCACGCGCCGCTATCAGCGCCGGTATGGCGTCGAACTCGATCCCGAAAGCGAAGCCATCGTCACGATTGGCTCGAAAGACGCGCTCGCCCATCTGCTGTTTGCCGTGATCGGCCCGGAAGACACCGTCATCGCGCCCGACCCCGCCTATCCGATCCACCAATGGGGTGTCGTGATGGCCGAGGGGCAAGTGTGCCGGCTGCCGATGCCCGCCCCGGCCGAGTTCTTGAACCGCCTCACCGATCATTGCCGGCAGGCCCTAAAGCCGCCCAAGTTGATCCTGGTGAACTTTCCGCACAACCCCACCACGGCCACCGTCGACCTCGATTTCTTCCGCGAAATCATCCGCCTCGCCGACCAATACGGCTCCATGGTCCTCCACGACTTTGCGTACGCCGACATCGGCTTCGACGGCTACCAAGCCCCCTCCATCATGCAGGTGGAAGGCGCCAAAGAACACGCCGTCGAGATCTACTCGATGACCAAGAGTTACAACATGGCTGGCTGGCGCGTCGGCTTTTGTGTCGGTAACCCCAAGATGATCTATGCGCTCGCCCGCATCAAGAGTTACCTCGACTACGGCATCTTCCAGCCTATCCAAATCGCGGCCACGGTGGGCCTGCGCGAGTGCGACGACGAAGTTACTAAGATCCGCGACACTTACCAGAAGCGGCGCGATGTGTTAGTGGATGGTCTCAATGCCGCCGGCTGGCCGTGCGAGAAGCCCCGCGGCTCGATGTTCTTGTGGACCCAGATTCCCGAGCGTTTCCGCGACCTGGGCTCGCTCGAATTCTCGAAGTTACTGCTCGAGAAAG
>JBBQQS010000382.1:0-5488 GCA_038215525.1 Bryobacterales bacterium | reverse complement strand
CGGCCAGGCCCACGCCGCTGGAATTGCGCTTGGACTCTCCACGCGCCTCACCCACGGCAATCACCTCACTCGACTCGGCATCGACCAGGCGATAGCTGATCTCCACCACCGCCTTATCCGAGCGCTTGCCGATATTCACGCCACCCAGCACGCCACCCAGGCGCCCGCGGGTCACCGCTCCCGCATTCACGCCATTGCTACGGGTGTCGTTGCCGAAAACGGTAATGGTCCCCATCAAAATCGCATCGGCACCCACCACCTTGCCGATCTTGGCGTTCGTTCCTTGCTTGACGCGGTTGGAGGCGCCGAGGTCCTGCTCTGAGAGCACCTTCTGCAGGTTCTTGCGTTCGACAATCCGGTACTTGCCATTCTCCGCCAGGCGCTTGGTCAAGAGGGCGAGAATGCCTTTGCCGACATCCACCTGGGTGCCGAAGATGGCGGCCACCGAGGTCCGCACCGTGCCGTAGTCAAACTCATCGATCGCCAGCACGCGCTTGGCGCTCGACGCGCTCTTGGTGCAAGCCAGGGTGGAAAAATCAGTATTGATGCTCGATGCCGCCGGTGGCGCTGGCACGGCAGCGGGAGAATTTTTAGCCGCGGCGCTCGGCGTCATCGCCGCCCTCCCACTGCCAGCGCCACTGCCAGCGACGGCCGCAATCACCGCGTCGCTGGCTCCGGCCTGCCTCAGCTTGATGTAGTCATCCGGGCTGGGGTTCAACGCGCCCGCCCCTTGAATGGCGTTGAGGACTGCCGCCTCGGGCAGCTTCATCTCAATCATCTGGAAAATCTTACTCAGCGGGCTCGCCGCGGTCTTCGCCGCTGCCGCCTTCTTCGTCGCCGCGCCCGGAGTTTGCGCCTGCATCCCCGACACACTCAACACCAGGATCAATGCCAATTGCGATCTCATGCCAGATATTCTCCTCTGCCTCATCTTTAACTATCGTCCAAATTCTTTGCTGACGCGACCCGCCTGAGCCTCAGCCGTACTCAGGTTCTTGAGTGCTCCCGCCACATCCATCCGGTCCAGGCTCTGTTTGGCTTGTTCCAGATTCATCTTCATCGACATCACCCGCGACAAAGTGTCGGCGCGAACCGACAAGCCTTTCGCCTCCAGATCCGCTTTTACTTTTTGAAACAGCTCGTCGGTTGCCGCCACCTTGCCCGCCACATTGGCATATTTATCACGAGCTTCCTCCAGGCCTTCCGGCAGCTTGGCCGCCGGGGCCGCTACTACCGGAGGCACTCGCGCTGGTAAGCTCTGGGCCGGCATACTCTGCGTAGGCACACTCTGAGTGGGCAAGCTCGGCTTCGGCAAGCTTGGCGTAAACGGGCTTTTTGTCGCCTGTTTCGGCTGGCCCACCACCTCCGGAGCCGCGCCAGGCTTCACCACCTCAACGCTCTTCTCCATGCCCTTTTCCAGCGGCGCCATTACGGGAGCACTCGGCTGCGGCGGCACGGAATTCTGCTCCACCGTCGGCTTCGGCGTCTCCGGCTTCAGCTGGGTGAAGTATACCGCCGCTCCGCCCCCCAGCACCGCCACCAACGCCGCCGCGGCAATCCCGATCATCTTCGCGCTCACGCCCTGCCGCGTCCGGGCCAGCACCGGCTGCCCGCTCATAAAGCGATCGAGGTCATTGGATAATTCCTGCGCCGACCCATACCGCAGCCGCGATTCCCGGTGCATCGCCTTCAGCACCACCAGGTCGAGATCGCCCATCAGCCTCTTCTTAAGTTGCTTGGTGGTCTCCTGCGTGCGCTGCGTATCTTCACGCACGCTTTCACTGGGCGGCTTAATCGTTCCCTGATCGGGCAGCTTGCCGGTGAGCATCAGGTACAGAATTACGCCCAGCGTATAAATGTCACTGCGCGCATCGGCCCGCCCCGTAAACTGTTCCGGGCTCGCATAGGCAGGCGTCAGCGGCGTCCCGTCCGCCGTCGTCAATTCCATACTCGCCGGTCCCAACTGCTTGGCAATGCCGAAGTCCAGCAGTTTCACGACACCTTCGGTGGAAACCAGGATATTTCCCGGCTTTAAGTCCCGATGGATTACCTGGTTCTGGTGCAAATACTGCAAGGCCCCGCACAGCTTCTGAAACAGCTTCAGCCGGTCATTCAGGCTCAGCTTCTCTTCATCGCAATGCCGGTCAATCGGGCGCCCTTCCACGTATTCCATGACGTAGAATGGCATCCCCTCCGTGGTGTCTCCGCCATCCAGAATGCGCGTGATATTCGGATGGTCAAGGTTAGCCAGCACCTGCCGCTCATGGCGAAAGCGCTCCAAGAACTCCCGGGTTACCGCATCTCCTCGCAACAGCTTAATCGCGACATTCTTCTTAAAGGCACCATCGTCCCGCACGGCGAGATAAACGACACCCATCCCGCCCTTACCCAATTCCCGCAATACCCGATACGGCCCGATCATCGGCGCGCCACGCCCCGGCGCAGTGGTCTTGCTGGGCGACGGCCCGGTCTTTAGCGTCTCGAGCGCCACCGCGAGCAAATCCTCACGCCCGGCGCAGGCCTGCCGCACGGCCTCCTCCCTCTGTTCCGAAGGCAACTGTGCCGCGTATGCCAAAAGCTGATTCAGCCATTCCTGTGTTTTCGCGTCCATGTCCGGTGTCACTATTGTTTCATTACTTGTTCCATTACTCATCAAGAGAAGCTCTTCTGCTGGTAGTCGCCGCGATAGCGGGTCACACACTTTTGAAACTCGTATGGCGGAAGGTGCTCCATGAGCTGAGAAAAAACCGTCTGGCCAGTGTTCACTTCTCATTGTCGGCAAATCGCTGCCGCTGGCCCCCGCCGTGTTCGGGAGCCATTTTGGGCCAGAAAAAGTTCGAATCGAAAAATCTCAAAACCCTGCCTAACTCATCCAGTATCAAGGCTTTGGCGGGACTTCAAAACTCATGTCCCGGACAGCAGTGGTCTGGTGTGAGCCTTCAAAGGCACCGGGCTCGCCTTGCAGCATAGGCTCAGCAAGGTCGATTTCCCGGGCTTGTTCTAACTGGGACATAGCCGGAACCTACTTCCACTTGTCGCACTAGTATTTTCCGGCAATATGTGAATTGTGTGAGTGGCCGCCCGACGGCGTAAATCGGATACAATTCCTGGCATGCCCATCACGCGCCGTCAAATGCTCGCTTCGCTGGCCGCCGCTCCGGCTGCCGCTGCACCGTCTACGCCGCAACGCCCCAACATCCTGTTCATCTATACCGATGACCACTCCTACCGCACGCTGAGCTGTTACCCGGAGGCCTTTCCCTGGGTCCGCACGCCCAATATCGATAAGCTGGCTAAGCAGGGCGTTCGCTTCGCCGCCGCGTATAACGGCGCTTGGTGCATGCCCTCGCGAGCGACGATGTTGACCGGCCACTACCAGAGCGGCGTGGAGTCGATGACCATGGAAGGCGATTACCCCGGCTCCAACTACGACCCCGCCAAGTGCCCCTTCTGGCCCAAGACGTTTCGCGAAAAAGGCTATTTTACGGCGCAAATCGGCAAGTGGCACACCGGCACGGATACCGGCTACGGCCGCGACTGGGACTTTCAGCTGGTCTGGAACCGCCCCAAGTTTCCCGAAACCGCCACCCACTATTACTACGACCAGCCCATCACCTACCAGGGCGGCAAGACCGAGATGCTAAAGCGCTACTCGACTGACCAGTACACCGACTGGGCACTCGACCTCATCCGCGGCAAGGACCGTCCGGCGAACAAGCCCTGGTATCTCTGGCTCTGCTACGGCGCCGTCCATGGCCCCTACACGCCCGCCGAGCGTCACCTCAACGAACTTCAGGGCATCGACTTTGACACGCCCAAGGACATCTTCCCGCCCCGCGCCGGTAAGCCGGATTGGGCGCAGAAGATCGAGATGTGGGAGAAGGGCCCCAACGGTGTGCCGATGGCCCAGGGCCGCACGCTCAACTCCTGGGTGCGCCAGTATCATCAGGGCGTCTTTGCGCTGGATGAAGCGGTGGGCAAGCTGATGGCGGCCTTGGAGGACACCAAGCAACGCCAGAACACGCTCGTCATTTTCACCTCTGACCAGGGGCTCGCCTTCGGCCAACATGGCTTTCGGGGCGTGAAGATCGCGGGCTATGACGCCAACGTCCGCTCGCCGCTGATCTTTTCCATGCCCGGCCGCATCCCGCAAAATCGCGTCTGCCAGACGCCGGTGGCCGGAGTCGATTTGGTGCCAACGATGTTCCGCTTCGCGAATCTGACGCCGCCCTGGGAGATGCACGGCCGCGACCTGACGCCGCTGCTCAACCAGCCCGAAGCCGGCTGGGCGCATCCCATGCTGATGATCGCCACCGGCCAGAAGTTCGGCTCGGACACGACGCACGTCCCCACTGGTAAAGGCGCGTTCCACGAACAGGTGCCCTGGTACGTCATGATCCGCGAGAAGCACCTCAAGTACGTCCGGCCGCTAGTGAACGACCTCGAGGAACTCTACGACCTCAACCGTGACCCCGAAGAGATTGACAACCTCGCCGTGAAACGCGAGCACCAGGCCACTCTGCGCCGGCTTCGCGCCTTGGCCATTGCTGAGTTGAAGCGCACGAAGACCGGCTTCGTCGATCATCTGCCACCGATTCGCGAAGCCTTCCCCAGCGCTTAGTCGCCTTTGCAACGGGGCCTTGTCGCGTCCGGCACCTCGAAAAACGCAAGGAGAGCCGATGCGACGAATTCCTCGCATCCTTCGGAAAAGACCCGCCCGAGGAAGTATGCGAGTGGGGCAAACTCGCGCAGGCAGCCCTCGGTTGCCGCAACCCTGCCTCAACCCCGACGGGTTACCCCCCGCCACCGGCGAAGCGCCTCGCCCGCGCACCGCGAGGTGACGCTGCCGACGGAGGCTTGCTTCCCGCGAAGTCGCACCAGGCTCGGCAAACTGTTACCTTCCACCCACCCAGGCTTGTGGTACACCCATTACCGGGTTATGCTGGAGCACAAGGCTCAGCGATAACTTCATGAAGCAGCTAAGACGTGTGGTGTGGACGGAGGGGATGTACCTCGCGCCACAGCACTTTCAGACGCAGGGCCGCTATTTAGAGGATTCGCTTGCTTTTGCGGTCTCCTCTCTCTGGTTCCGTCCGTACGGCCTGCTCGCCTGGACGATCGACCTCGAAGCTTTGCAGAACGGCACCGCCGCGCTGCTCGAAGCCCGGGGCGTGATGCCCGATGGCTTGGCCTTCCATCTGCCCGAATCGGACGAGCCCCCCGTCAGCCGGCCCATCGCCGCCGCGTTCTCCCCTACCAGCGATTCTCAAATCCTGTACCTCGCCCTGCCCGAACGCCGCGAGGGCCTGCCCAATGTCACCGATGCCGGCGGACCCAGCGCCATCCGTTACGTCTCCGGCACCCAACTGCGCTGCGACGAAACCAGCGGCGCCGAAGAGCGACTCGTCTCCGTCGGCCGCAAGAATTTCCGCCTGCTCTTCGACAGCGAACTCACCAGCGCCATCCGTTACGTCTCCGGCACCCAACT
>JBBQQS010000381.1:0-5494 GCA_038215525.1 Bryobacterales bacterium | reverse complement strand
CTCATCATGACCGCCATCGAGTTATTCCAACTCACGCTCATCCCCCAGCATCTCCTCACGAGCCCCTCGCTATCCGTAAGGCTGACCGCCAGATTACTCGGCACCCACTTCAGCCTTCTGGATCTCGCTGCCTAAGGTATTGGGATCGCCCCCACCTTCCTCTCGGCACGTCAACCTAGGTCAAACCGATGATCGCGCCCCGCTCATCCACATCGATCGCCGCCGCCCGGCTCTCTTTCGGCAACCCCGGCATCAGCATCATACTGCCCGATATCGCCACCAAAAATCCCGCCCCCGCCGACAACGCCACGTCCGTAATCTGCAGCGTCCAACCCTCCGGCGCTCCCAACAACGCCGGATTGTCCGATAACGAATACTGCGTCTTCGCAATGCACACCGGCAGCGCGCCATAGCCCCAACCCACAAACCGCGCTAGTTTCGCCAAAGCCAACTCGCTAAACGCCACGCCCAAAGCCCCATACACCCGCGTCGCCACCTTGCGGACCTTCTCCTCTGGCGCATCCCCGGACTCATAAACCCCTTGGAGCAAAACGTCCGGATGCGCCTCAATCGTCCGCACCACCTCCTCCGCTAAAGCCACCGCCCCTTCGGCGCCTTTCGCAAAAGCCTCGGAGAAGACGCAAGTCGCCCCTTGCTCCACGCAATAAGCCTGCAAACGCGCCAAGTCCTCGGCGCTATCTTGCGGAAACCGGTTGATCGCCACAATCGTCGGCAGCCCAAAGCCTTGCAGGATCGAAATGTGCTTTCGCAGATTCGCGAACCCCGTCTCCATATCGCCGTTCTCGCCCTGGCTCCGCAAGCTCTTCACCGTCGTCACCAGCACCGCCGCGCTCGGCCGGATGCCACTAGACGGCATCACAATATCCATGTACTTCTCGCAGCCCAGGTCCGAAGCGAAGCCGCACTCATTCACCACATAATCGGCCAACTGCAGGCCCATCGTCTGCGAGATCACACTGCTGGTGCCATGCGCGATATTGGCGAACGGCCCGCAGTGCACAAACGCCGGCGTCCCCTCCGTCGTCTGCACCAGGTTCGGCATCACCGCCTCGCTCAGCAGTGCCATCATCCCGCCCACCGCTCCAAGCTGAGCAGCCTGCACTGGCGCGCCCGTCCGCGTCATCCCCACGATGATCGCCCCCAAGCGAGCGCGCAGATCCGCCCGGTCCTTGGCCAGCGCCAGAATCGCCATCACCTCCGACGCCGCCGTAATCAAAAAGCCCGTCGCCCGGTTCGCCCCGTCGCGCTTCCCGCCCACGCTCACCGTGATGTTCCGTAACGCCCGGTCGTTCATGTCGAGCGTCCGCGGAAAAGTAATCTGCGCGGGGTCGAGGTCGAGATCATTGCCGTGGAACAAATGCGAATCGATCAGCGCCGCCAGCAAATTGTGCGCCGACGTAATCGCGTGAAAATCCCCGTGAAAGTGCAGGTTGATCTTCTCGCTCGGCTCAATCTGAGACTGTCCGCCCCCCGCCGCCCCGCCCTTCATCCCAAACACCGGACCCAACGACGGCTCCCGCGAAGTAATAATGACCCGCTTCCCGATCCGCTCCAATCCCTGCGTCAAACCGATCGCCGTCACCGTCTTGCCTTCCCCGCTCTTGGTCGGCGTCGTCGCCGTCACCAGGATCATCTTGCCCCGCCGCGGGAACTCCGCCCGCTCGAGTAACTCAAGACGCACCTTCGCCCCATACAGCCCCAGCGGCTCCACCAGTTCACCCGGCAAATTCAATTTCTGCGCAATCGTTTGGATCGGTAATAAGTCGTTTCTCATCGGCCTCTCAATAGCTTCGCACCTTTGCCCACCCTGCTGAAACGTGGGCTTCAGTCCGTGGCCAAGGCCATTGGCTGCCGTTGCCAATAAGTGAGTGACCGCCATAACCATTCCGCCGGACCAAACCGAAACCGGCTCAGCCAGATCGGACTTAGCACTAAGTTCACCGTCCACATCCCCAGCACCACCCAATAGAGTTGATGCCGCTCCAAGTGGCCAAAATAGCCGAGCCCGTAGCCATTGAAAAACAACGTCATCAGGATCGACGTAAGTAAGTAATTCGAAAGCGCCATGCGGCCCACGGCGGCAAGCGGCGCCGTCAGCCAACGCAGCCCGGCCTTACAGGCGATCATGATGAGGCCCACATAAGCCAAGGCCACGAGTAACCGGCCAGGATCGCCGGTGCTGCCCAAGTAAGTGAAGTATTCGGGGATCGCAAAGCCTGAGGCACGCCATTGTTGCGCGGCCCAGTAATTGAGCGGTGCGCCCAGCCCGAGGCCGGCGACGATCAGGAGACCGTAGAAGCCGTAACTCTTCTCCGCGCTGAAGATACCCGCTTTGGCTAAGCCCATGCCCAGGATTTGCATCGCTAAAATATCCAAAAAGAAGAACTGGAAGAACATCGTAAACTCAAACGTCGCCGCTTCGGATGAACGCAGCGGGAGGTTGCGGAGCCAACCGCCGCGGTGCGTTTCGATCTCTTTCTTGATCTCGTCCGCTTGGGGCCGAAACATCTCGCGCAGCGCCGTATATTCGGTAATCATCTTCTTCTCTTCCGCCGTGGGCGTCGCCTTCTGCGCCGCCGCCTTGGCCTTCTGCGCCATCTCCCCAATGCCGAACCCCGCGCCGATACCTTGCAGCGAATGCAGGCCAATCAATACGACTCCGGTGATGATCAGCGTCTTCGCCTTCAGATTGCGCAGCGGAAACAGCAGCAGGCCGATGACGCCGTAGCCATAGAGGATGTCGCCGGCCCAGATGAGGTGGGCGTGGAGCAGGCCGAAAAGGATGAGCCACAGAGTGCGGCGATAGTAGATGTCGGCGGCACCAATGCCCTCGCCACGCTCCTCGGCGCGCGAGAGCAACAGCCAGGCGCTGGCACCGAAGAGCATCGAAAAGATGCAGCGCATCTTGCCGTCCCACAGCGTGGTCGCGGTGAGCCACGTGGCCAAATTGAGGCCATCCGCACCGCCCGCCGCCGACGGGTTCATGTAGGCCGCGAAGGGCAGGCCAAAGGAGACGATGTTCAAGAGGAGGATGCCGAGAAGGGAAAAGCCGCGTAAAGTGTCGACCGAATCGATGCGGGTCATGCAGAAAATTATAGGCACACTTTATTGTGGACAATCGTATCCACATATAGTACTTTGGAATCGAGCCTATGTTCTCGCAAACCGTCGAATACGCCCTGAGAGCGATGGTGGTGTTGGCGGCGAAGCCCCGGTCACCCTTAACCACGCAAGCCATCGCCTCCGATTCGCGCGTACCGCCGGACTATCTGATCAAAGTGCTCCAGGCCCTGGCGCGCGGCGGCTTGGTGACTTCGCAACGCGGCAAAAACGGCGGGCACTTGCTAACGCGCCTGCCGCGCGAGATCAACATTCTCGAAATCGTGAACGCGGTGGACCCCATCCGCCGCATTCGTACTTGTCCGCTCGATCTGCATGGCGAGAAGCTCTGTCCGCTGCACCGGAAGATGGACGAGGCGCTGGCCGCCACGGAACGGGCGTTTGGGTCGACGAACTTGGCGCAGTTGTTGGTGGGTCCGGTAGCGGGTCGGCCTTTGTGTTTGGAGGAGGAAGCATGCGCCGTCTGAGTGTCGCCGGAGCTTTCGTTGGTGCGTTGCTGGCAGGCTTGAGCGGCTCCTATGTCCTGCCGCTGGACCACGAGGCGATCCAATATGAGCACACGCCCGTCACCGACGCGGCGTGGCAATTGCAACAACGGCTCGACCGAGGCGCGACCAAACTGCGCTTTGACCCCGAGTGGGGCTATCTGCCGGCCGTGCTGGATGCGCTCCACGTGTCGCGCGCCTCGCAGGTAGTGGTCTTCAGCAAAACCAGCCTCCAAGCGCCCCGCATCAGCCCGCGCAATCCGCGGGCGGTCTACTTTAACGACACGGTCTCCGTCGGCTGGGTCCCAACCGGCGAAGTGGTGGAGATCGCCGCGCAGGATCCGAAGCAGGGCGTAATCTTCTACACCCTCGATCAAGTAGAGGTGGCGAGGCCGAGGTTCAAACGGCGCGACGATTGCCTGCAGTGCCATGCCACGGGCGCGACCTTGGGCGTGCCGGGCTTGGTAGTGCGGTCGATCTATCCGGAGCCCAGCGGCATGCCGTTTTTCCAGGCGGGCGGCTTCGTCACGGATCATCGCAGCCCGCTCAAAGAGCGCTGGGGCGGCTGGTACGTCACCGGGAAGCACGGCGATCAGCGGCACATGGGGAATGCCTTTGCGCGCGATCGGGAACGGCCCACATCGCTCGACACCGAGAACACCCAGAACGTGTTGGACCTGAAGTCGCGCTTCGACACGGGCGCCTTTCTGGCCGGCACTTCGGACGTGGTGGCGCTGATGGTGCTGGAGCATCAGGCGCACATGACCAACCTGATCACCCGCGTAGGTTTTGAAACGCGCATGGCCTTGCACTCGCAGGAACTCATGAACCGTTTGTTGAAAGAGCCCGCCGATACGGTGAGCGAGAGCACGGAGCGACGCATTCGGTCAGCCGCCGAAGAACTGGTGGACTATCTGCTGTTCGTCGAGGAAACGCCGCTCACGGCGCCGATCCAAGGGGCGAGTAGTTTCGCTGCGGAGTTCGCGGCGCAGGGCCGTCTGCGGCAGTTTGATCTGCGCACGCGTCTCTTTAAGATCCCGGTGAGTTACATGATGGAGGGCGAGGCCTTCCGCGCGTTGCCGCCTGCGGCCTTGGCGCGAATTGAGCGGCGCATCCTCCAGGTGCTCGAGAGCGTAGAGCCGAAATATGCGCGCCTCTCCGCGGAGGACCGTCGTAACATTCGTAACCGGATAGTAACTCAGCCCTGGGCGCATTCGGCAAAGCCTTGACGAACGCGCTATAATTTGAATTAGAGAGAAATATTCTCTCCCCGCCCGAACTGGGAACCAAGCGGTTCCATTCACGATAAGTTCATCCCCGTCTCCGATAATCAAGGTAAGCTTCGTTCGCGAAGCCAGAGGATGCGTTAAAACAACTATGAAACAAGGCTATCTCATTGACATGGATGGAGTGGTGTATCGCGGTTCCGCGCCCATTCCCGGCGCTGCCGAGTTTATCCGCTTCTTACAGGAAACCCACACTCCCTTTCTCTTCCTCACCAATAACTCCGCTTACACACCCGTGGACGTAGTTGCTAAGCTGCGCCTATTCGACATCGATGTCGTCGTGGAGGATATCTACACGTCGGCGGTGGCGACGGCGGAATTTGTGCACCGGCAAAAACCGGGCGGCACCGCCCTGGTGATCGGCGAAGGCGGCTTGCTGACGGCGCTCAGCGATGTCGGCTATGCCACCAGCCGCAAGAATCCGGATTACGTGATTGTCGGCGAAGGCCGCGTGATGAATTTCGAAATGATGGAAGATGCGCACCGGGCCATCGCTAATGGCGCAGGCTTGATCTCGACCAACGCCGATACCTGGTGCCCCACTGACTCGGGCCCCCGGCCGGGTTGTGGCGCCATTGCCGC
>JBBQQS010000380.1:0-5494 GCA_038215525.1 Bryobacterales bacterium | reverse complement strand
GACGAGCACCCGAACCGCTTTTCCCAGGCCATTCGGCAGTACAATGGTGCCGCGCACCATCTGGTCAGCCTGCTTGGGGTCCACGCCGAGGCGCATGTGCACTTCGACCGTTTCGTTGAACTTGGTGAATTTGATCTTCTGCACGAGCGGCACCGCTTCGGCGAGCCCGTAAAGACGCGCTTCCACCTGTTTAGCCGCAGCAGTATACTTTTTGCCTGGTTTATTTGCCATATGTTGACTGGTCCAAACGATCCGTTGGGCTTCCGGTTTGCGCCATGAGCTTGAGGGATCTCCCAAATCTGAGGGATCGAACAGATTTAACGGTAGCAAAATCCACAGGACGGCGCAAGTCGGAGGGGAGATCGATGTGCCGTTCCCCATCCTTTTGGGTTTACCAGATCCAGCTTGCGCCATAATGTTAGCGGCCTGTTTTGCTACCGCATAAAGAAACTGGAGTAGAAAATGGCATCCATGAAAAACAGTGGAATTGGTTCTTCACTGGATAGCTTTCTCGCTGAGGAAGGCGTCCTGGAATCCTGCGAAGAACAAGCCATCAAAGAGATTCTTGCCGACCAGATCAAGGCCGCCATGGAGCGAGAGCACCTCACAAAGTCGTCCATGGCCATCCGCATGCAAACGAGCCGCCGGGCGCTGGATCGGCTTCTGGATCCCAGCAATACCAGCGTCACCCTTCACACGCTGCAGCGCGCCGCGCTGGCTGTCGGACGTCAACTTCGCCTCGAACTGGTGTGACATCTTGAAGCCAAGCACGATTCTCCCAAAGCCCGCTCTAACTTAACTCGAAGTCCCGAAACGCCATATCTCAAGGATCATCGCGGACCGAATGAGCAAGCTACCTGCCGACGCCTTTGCCGCCCTCCCGGTCGACGGCGCTAACGAACCCAGCCAGTACGTGTACGGCTCCCCGAAGAAGAACCCCTCCCCGCCATAGCACTCCCCCGGCCCCGCCCGCTACAATCAATGCTGTCCCATGAAACCTGTCGTCACCTTCGGTGAAATCATGCTCCGCCTGGCGCCCCCCGGCTTTGAGCGCTTCTTGCAATCTCCCCAATTCCTGGCGACCTTTGGCGGAGGCGAAGCGAACGTCGCGGTCGCCCTCGGCGGCTTCGGTTATCCGGCGCGCTATATCTCGGTGCTACCCGACAAGAATGCCATCACGGACGCCTTCCTGGGCGAACTCCGCCGCTTCAACGTCGACCCCTCCTACGTCGTCCGCGGCCCGGGGCGCTTCGGCATCTACTTCGTCGAGCCCGGTGCCAACCAGCGCGGCGCCAAGGTCCTCTATGACCGCGACTTTTCCTCCATCTCCCAAGCCGGACCCGGGGCCATTGATTGGGATAAGTCCCTCGCCGGCGCCGGCTGGTTCCACACCACCGGCATCACCCCCGCGCTCAGCCAGAGCAGTGCCGACCTCGCCGTCGAAGGCATGGCCAAAGCCCGCCAAATGGGCCTTACCGTCTCTTGCGACCTCAACTTCCGTAAGAACCTCTGGAAGTACGGCAAACAGTCGAGCGAGGTGATGCCTCGCCTGGCCGAACTCACCGACGTCCTGATCGCCAATGAAGAGGATTGCCAAATGGCCCTCGGCCTGAAGGTCGACGTTGACGTCCACTCCGGCGTCCTCGATCACGATGCCTACCGCAAGCTGGCCGAAACCGTGCTCGCCGCTTACCCCAACCTGAAGCTGATCGCCATCACCCTGCGCGAAAGCAAGAGCGCCTCGCACAACGGCTGGAGCGCTTGCCTGCACAATCGCGAGCACTTCCTGCTGAGCAAGCACTACGAGATCACCCACATCGTCGACCGTGTCGGGGGCGGAGACTGCTTCGGCGGCGGACTCATCTGGGGCCTCCTCACCAAATCCAACCACCAGGACGCCCTCGAATTTGCCGTCGCCGCCTCCTGCCTCAAGCACTCCATCCCCGGCGACTTCAACCGCTTCTCCGCCGACGAAGTGGAAGCTCTCATCGCCGGCGGCGGCTCCGGCCGCGTCCAACGCTAACCATGTTCCCTACGGCCGAGCGCATCCTGGCGGGTGATCGCCGTGCGCTCGCCCGCGCCGCCACGTCGGTCGAAAACCGCACGCCCGAGGCCCACACGCTACTGGCTGAGCTCTTCGGCAATACGGGGCGCGCTCTTACTCTCGGCATCACAGGCCCCCCCGGCGCCGGCAAGAGCACCCTCACCGATCAACTCGCCCGCCATCTGCGCGCCGAAGGCCATACCGTCGGCATCATCGCCGTTGACCCGTCGAGCCCCTACACCGGCGGCGCCATCCTGGGCGACCGTATCCGCATGCAGTCTCACTATAGTGACCCTGGCGTCTTCATCCGCTCCATGGCTACCCGCGGCAACTTGGGCGGCATCGCCGAAGCCACGGCTGACCTCGCCCTCCTCCTCGACGCGGCCGGATTCGACACTATCCTGATCGAGACCGTCGGCGTCGGTCAGGACGAGGTGGAAATCGCCAGCCTTGCCGACGTCACCCTGGTAGTACTAGTGCCGGGCATGGGGGATGACGTACAAGCCATCAAAGCGGGTATCATGGAAATCGCGGATCTGTTCGTGTTAAACAAAGCAGATCAGCCCGGCATCGAAAAACTGGAGCGCGAAGTCCAATTCCTGCTTCAGCTTTCGGACACGCCGGAGGGCCGGCAACCGGGCATTGTCCGTACGGTGGCCAGTGAGGGTACTGGGATTGGAGAGGTTCTGGTACGGGCGCGGGAAGCAGTACGCCCCCATTCGCGAGAGGCTGCCTGGCGTAGTCGCTTGCGGAAGATGCTGCGCGAAAGGCTGATGGAAAAGTTGCCCGCTGACGTACTCGAGCGGGCCGCTCACCTCGTCGCCACGCGCGAGCGTGATCCCTACACTCTCGTGTCCGCATGGGTAGAACAAATTGACCGTGGAAAACCAATTTCCGATTGATCATCTGGGCATCGCCGTCGCGTCGCTTGAAGGCGCGCTGCACTTTTATCGCGACCAATTGGGCCTTACAGTCACCCATCGCGAAACCGTGGCCGACGAACGGGTGAACGTCGCCATGCTGGGCGCAGGAGAAAGCCGAATTGAGCTTCTGGAACCCACCGAAAGTGACTCGGTCATCGGCAAATTTCTTGAGAAACACGGGCCCGGCCTGCACCATATCTCGCTCCGCGTCCCTGACCTCGCCGCCGCCGTCGCCCGCCTCAAGGCCGCCGGCAGCCGCATCCTCAATGAGCCGCGCATCGGCGCCGGCGGACATCGTTACGTCTTTGTCCACCCGTCCTCAACGGGTGGCGTACTTCTTGAACTTGTGGAGGCGCATTCCTAAGTGAGCGCAACAGCAAAAATCGGCATTATCGGCGGCAGCGGACTCTACTCCATGCCCGGCTTTGACCTGGAAGAAGAGGTCTTTATCGAGACCCCCTTCGGGGCGCCATCTGACGCTTACATGTTGGGCAAGTTGGCCGGCAAGGAGGTCGCCTTCCTACCCCGCCACGGACGCGGCCATCGCCTTTCGCCGTCGGAACTGAACTACCGCGCCAACATCTACGGCATGAAGAGCCTAGGCGTCGAGTGGATCCTCTCGCTAAGCGCCGTGGGCTCCCTAAAAGAAGAGCATCGCCCCCTCGATTTCGTCATCCCCAACCAATTCTTCGACCGTACGATGGGACGGATATCCACCTTTTTTGGCGATGGTCTAGTGGCGCACGTCAGCTTTGCCGATCCTATCTGCAATGAGTTGGCGGAAGTGGTTCACGAAAGCTGTGGCGCACTGGGCATCACGTCCAAAAGCGGCGGCACGTACCTTTGCATGGAAGGGCCGGCCTTCTCCACCAAAGCCGAAAGCCACGTCTACCGCAGTTGGGGAATGGACGTGATCGGCATGACCAATCTGCAGGAAGCCAAGCTCGCCCGCGAAGCCGAACTCTGCTACGTCACCGTCGCCATGGTGACCGACTACGACTGCTGGCACGAAGAACATGACGCCGTCACTGTCGCCGACATCATCGCCAATCTCACTAAGAATGCGGCCAACGCCGCAAAACTCGTGCACCATGTTGTCGAGCGCTTGGACACCGAACGTTACCGCACCTGCAAGTGTGCGAAGGCCCTGGCCCACGCTCTCCTCACGGACCCCAAAGTGATCCCCGCGGGGACCAAGAAGAAACTGGAGTTGCTCGTTGGTAAGTACCTTGCCTAATCCTGTCGCTGATCACGTGTTGAGTCAGTGCCTCGCCGGACATCCCTGGTCGAAGGAAGATGTCCACGCCATCCGCGGTGATGCGTCGCTCATCCGGGTGATCGCCGAAGGCCTTGCCGACCGCTTCGATCCCCGCCTCTGCGACATCTACACCGACATGTTCGCCTGGGTATTGGCCGAAGAAGCTCGCGACCTGAACGAAAAGGACCTCATCGACCGCTACCGCCGCATTCGTCGCCCGCGCCTCTACCAGAGCAAGAACCCCGACGCCGTCCGCGATGCCTACGTCCTGTCACGCGTCACCCTGGGTGCCGACATCGCCGTCACCAGCGTCATTATCGACGGCCTCAAGCGCCGTTTCCGCAACGCCACCGTCTGGCTGATCGGCGATCGCAAATCCTATGAGCTCTTCGAAGCCGATCCCCACGTCGGATTCTACCCCATGCCCTTCAAACGCGGCGCTGCCTTGTACGTCAACCTGATGGAGCGCTTGAACCTCAAAACCGGTCTGCTGGTCGATCCCGACAGCCGCATCAGCCAATTGGGTCTCCTGCCCGTCTGCCCCGAGGAAAACTATTACTTTTTCGAAAGCCGCGCTTATGGCGGCGACTCGAACGATACGCTGCCGGTCCTCGCCGCCCGCTGGGTTCGCGAGACCTTTGGCGTCGACGCCAAGGCCGCAATTGACCCGATGCGAAAAGTCCGCGGCGGCGGCAAGTTCGTCACTGTCAGCTTGGGCGTGGGAGAGAATCCCGCCAAGCGCGTCGACGACCCGTTTGAGCGCGGCCTGCTCGAAAAGCTAACGAAACGCGGCCTGCCCATCGTCCTTGACCGCGGCCCCGGCGGCGAAGAAGCCGAACGCGCCGAACGCGCCGCCGCCGGCCTCCCCTTAGTCGAACTCCACCGCGGCAGCTTCGCCCAATTCGCCGACCTTATTCGCCAAAGCAGCCTCTACGTCGGCTACGACTCCGCCGGCTCCCACGCCGCTGCCGCCTGCGCCATTCCGCTCATCATCTTCTTCAAAGGCTCCGTCGGCGAGCGCTTCTTCCAACGCTGGAAGCCCGCCGGAGTCGGCAGCATGGACGTGATCCGTATCGACGACCCACACTCCGACCCAGCCAGTATCCTGGCGATGGTCGACTAAACTGCCCAGCGGGTCTTCGGGTCTCGTGGCTTGTGTAACTCAAGTTGATTCCAGGTTCCTGCAAAGCCGAATAGCCTTCTGTGTCCATTCGTTTCCCGCCACCGCCTGATCGTCCGGCATGTGTAAATTGGACCGGACAAATCATG
>JBBQQS010000379.1:0-5500 GCA_038215525.1 Bryobacterales bacterium | reverse complement strand
ATCCGCTCGCGGGCGCCGCTCAGTTCACCTGGGAGGTCATATTCCAGCCCGATGCCGACGGCAAGCCCGAACAACGCTTCTTCCACTTTCAGGAAGACGGCTCCGCCAATCGCCTCCTCTTTGAAACCAGAGTCGACAAAGGCCAGTGGTGCCTCGACAGCTTCGCTCAATCGACCAGCGGCTCCCGCGCCCTCATGGACCGCGCTAAACTCCATCCCGCTGGCGCCTGGTACCACGTCGCCGCCGTTTACGACGGCAAGGAATTCCGCAACTATGTCAACGGCATCCGCCAAGGCGAAGCCATCGTCGCCCTTTCGCCTCAATCGGCCGGCCGTACTTCCATCGGTGTCCGCATCAACAAAGTGGACTACTTTAAGGGCAAAATCCGCATGGCCCGCATGACGCCCCGCGCCCTTCTGCCCACTGAGTTCATGCCCATCAAGAAACCATGATCGACGCTACACAACACTCTGCCATCCTCCGCCTCGCCGAAACTACCATGGAGCCCTGCCGCCCGGGCTTCACGCGTGCCATCATCCGCACTGGCCAACTCATGGGCGTCGTCATCGACATCGCCGGCGGCCCCTGGGCCGAGCCCGACCCCATGCACGCCCATCCCCACGAACAAGTTACTTACGTTGCCGCCGGGGAGATCCTCTTTGTCACCGGCGATCAGCCACCCCAGCGCCTCACCGTCGGCGACATGTTCGCCGTGCCGCCCAACGTAATGCACTCCATCCAGTTACTCTCGCCCACCGCCCGCTTAGTCGATAGCTTCCACCCTGGCCGCGAAGACTTTATTTCGGCTGGCTGATTTCCACGCCGCGCGTGGTGATGAAATACTTCACTATCATGTTTGCCCGTTCCCATGCCTCCATCGAAGCCGGGTTCCGCACATAACCAAAGAACTTACTCGCCACCTGGGCAAAATGCGCCTCATGGCCCACGCGATAACGCTCCGGAATTACAATCTTCCCGGTAGCCGCCTCCCAACTCAGACCCGGATAAATCTTCTCAAGCGAAGCCAGCTTCTCCGTCATCGCCTTCCGCCAACCCGGCGTCATTTGCGTCGGTTTCACAAAGAGCTCCGGGTTCACCCCATCTTGCCGAATCTCTACCTGCGCCAAAGAACCCCGGAACAAAGCGTTGTATACATCGCCGCGCCCCGCCGGAGCCTCCCAATTCCACAGGATTTCCAAGCCCACGTGGACATCCTGCACCGTGTAATGCACCTCGTTATTGGCGAAGTAACTCAAATGGTCTTCCTTCACCCAAGGCGCTAACTCGGCCGGAAACTCCTTCGCCCCGGTAACTTGCTCGAACTGCGGACGGCTCAACACCGTCGGCCAGCGCTTCCCATTTAAGATCTGCACATCCCGCTGATAGTCCAGTTGAGCTGAGGGAAACGCCGTCCACTGCACTAAGTCCACCACGTGCGTGCCAACATCGGTCAACGCTTCGCCGTACTCGTCGATATTGAAGAACCACCCCGGCCGCCGCAGTGGTACGCCCGCCACCACTTTAATCAAATGGTGAATACTGCTCGCCCGGATGCCCGGCTCGGCCTTTGTTCCGATTAACTGCTTACCGAACACCCCCGGCGCATTGACGAACTCGCGCTGCAGGATCGACGTAATCTCATGGCGCTCCGTCATAATGTCGTAAGACGCCAGGTTCTTCTCCTTAGCCCGGTCCAAGGCCAAGGTCAATTCATCCAGGTGCGTGGAGCGGATGATCCAGGGCTTGTCCACCAGCACGTGATAACCGGCATCGAGCGTCTGAATGATCCGGTTAATCTTGGGCCGATTGCGCCCCGTAAACAGCACTGCGTTACCTGCGTGCTCCTCCAACATCCGGGTGAAGAAGTCTGGCCCGGTGTGGACGTCCAACTGCCAAGCCGTCGGTTGACTCGCGCGGCTGTTAAACAACGACACGCGATTCAAATAGTCCAGCACCTCCGGCCCTAGCGGCGCATACACCGAAACCTTCGGCGAAATGCCCGGGTACATATCACGTTGGATCAGCGCCGCGTGAAAGTGGCCGGGGTCCAGAATCGTCAGCCGGATCTCGCCGGCCTGAGCAAGGTTCATCATAAGGAGTAACGTCAGCAATCCTCCAGCATACTTCGGGATATCGTAGTCCGTATGTGCCGCAACATCAGGCCCCTTTTTAACTTTGACCCGCCCACCACCGAAGCCGAGATTCGCGCCGCCTCCTTGCAGTTCGTCCGCAAGATCAGCGGCTTCACCAAGCCGTCGAAAGCCAATGAATCGGCCTTTTCGGACGCCGTCGACCAAGTGGCGAACGTTGCCGCGCAACTGTTGGCCGCCCTCGAAACCAACGCCCCGCCCAAGAATCGTGATGAGGAAGCAGTCAAAGCGAAGGCCCGGTCCGCCTCGCGCTTTCCGGCCCCGTTGTAGAAGCCTTCAAGTGACGCAAGTTCTAGTTACTCCGATTCAGTGCCTTAATCCGGAAGAAGGGCTTGTCTTTCTCGGCCGGGTCCGGCATGAACTCCTGGGAGGTCCTCGCGGGGTCGTAGTCGCGCCAGAGCCAGGTCATCTCTTCGGCCATTTCGACATTGCCACCGTTACGGGAGTGGCTGCCGTTGCCCCAGCTCATGTGGAAGTCGTAGCCTTTTATCTTGAAGGAATTGACCAGGGCGAGGTTAGTGGCGGGCCAGGAGCCGTGGTCGTTCTCTAAGTCGCCGTAGCCGTCCTGGCTCCAGATGCGTAAGTTCTTCTTGGGCGACTTACGAATTAAGTAAGGGAAGATCTCGCCGCCGTCTTTGCTGGTGAGTCCGTCGGCGTGGCGTTTCCATTGGATGCTGGTGAAGCTGCCGATGCGGAGTAACACGCGGCTGAACTCGTTGGTCCGCCACCAAGCGGCGTTCAAGGCGCAGATAGCCCCGGAGGAGTCACCGGCGATAGCGCGGCTATAGCCGTCCTGGCGTAAGTTGTGAGTCTTGGCAATTTCCGGCAGGATCTCTTCCAAGGCATAGCGGGCGAAGCGGTCGTCGACCGAATCGTACTGCACGCTACGGAGGCGCTGGTCACCCTTGAGGCCGGGCGACACCAGGACTTGGATGATGACGGGGATCTTGCGCTCGTGGGTGAGGTTGTCCCAAACGTTCAAGGCGCGGGAGCCCGAGTCTCGGTTGATGTGGACTTCGCCGTCAGTCCAGAACATGATCGCGGCGGGGGTGCCGGGCTGGTATTGGGCGGGAGTGTAGATCCAATAGTCGGCGGTCATGCCTTCGTAGACGCGGCTGGTGTGGGTGAGCTTTGGAGAGAGCTTGCCTTGCGGGGTGCCAGGCTTGAGGTAATGATGAGGGCTGTAGGCCATGACGTCGTTGCGGCCGCCGAAGGGCTTGCCGTCGATGAGGTAGTGGAAGTTGTGGGTACGGCTGGTGGCCAGCTTGGCGGTGGCGGCCCAGCGGTTATCCTTGACCTTTTTGAGGCGCGGGCCTGGCTCGTCATTGATGAGGAGCTGGGGCGGGTTGGGGCTGTCGACGGCGAAGAGGAAGTCGGGCCCGTGGGCGAGAAAGGCCGTGCCTTTGGCGACTTCTTCAGGCTTCAACGAGGCGAGGTCCTTGAGCGTGGGCGCCTGGGGCCACAGGGGCAGGGCGAGAAAGAGAATCCAGCGTTGCATACTGTTGCCTAGCTTATACTAAGGGCTCATGAAGGATCTGACCCAGGGCTCGGTAACCCGGCACTTACTGCAGCTCGCCAGTTTCATTGCGGTGACAATGATATTTCAGACCCTCTATTACTTAGTGGATCTGTACTTTGTCGCCGGGCTGGGCCAAGCGGCGGTGGCGGGCGTGAGCCTGTGCGGGAACCTGTCAATCGCGGTGATGGCCTTAACCCAGATGTTGGGGGTGGGCACGTCGAGCCTGATTGCGCAGGCCGCGGGCCGCAAGGACCGGACGGAGGCGCAGTTAGTATTCAACCAGTCATTCGTCCTTTCCGGCTTTGTGGGCCTGTTGGTGTTGATGCTAGGGTTTGCCTTGCGGCTCCCTTACTTACAGACACTCAGCAGCGACCCGGCGACGATTCGCGAGGGAGCCGCGTACTTACTTTGGTTCGCGCCGGCGCTGGCCTTGCAGTTCGCCTTTGTGGCGATGGGGGCGGCGCTGCGGGGCACGGGCATCGCCAAACCGACGATGGTGGTGGGCATAATCACCGTCGCGCTGAACTGCGCGCTGGCGCCGGTGCTGATTGCGGGCTGGGGCACCGGGCGACCGTTGGGAGTGGCGGGGGCGGGCCTAGCCACTTTGATCGCGATCACGGCCGGGGTGATCGCGTTGGCCATTTACTACGTGAAACTGGAGACTTATGTCTCTTTCGAGCCGACATTGTTCCGGCCGGACTTCGAAGTGATCGGTCGGGTGCTGAATATCGGGATTCCCTCGGGAGGGGAATTTATTCTGATGTCGCTGAACGTGGCGATTATTTACTGGATTATCCGCGACTTTGGGGCCGGGGCGCAGGCGGGTTATGGGATCGGCAGCCGGGTAATGCAGTCGATCTTTCTGCCAGTGATGGCAATTAGTTTCGCAGTGCCGGCGGTGGCCGGCCAGAATTTTGGGGCCCGGAAGGGCGAGCGCGTGCGGCAGACATTGCGCTCGGCGGCGACAGTGGGTTCGGTACTCATGCTGCTAGTTTCCTTTCTATGCCAGATCTCACCCGGCACGCTGATTCGTTTCTTCTCGAAGGATCCCGCCATTGTTACGGCGGGTGCCGACTATCTGCGGATTATTGCCTGGAACTTCGTAGCGAGTGGTTTGGCGTTTACGTTCTCCGGAATGTTCCAGGCACTGGGCAACACTTGGCCAGCGCTGTTGAGCTCGTTGGCCCGGTTATTCTTGTTTTCGATACCTGCCATGGTTTTATCGAAGACGAAGGGCTTTGCTTTGCATCAACTATGGTACCTATCGGTGTTTACGGGTTTGGCGCACGCGACGGTGGCGCTCTTCTTACTGCGGCGGGAAATGCGCCGTAAGTTGGCGGGGATGGATTAGTTGACGGTTTTCATGGTGAGTTGGAGGGAAGCGATCGGGGTACTAATCGCCGCCGGCTTCCCCGTGGGGTCCAGCTCCGGCCTCAACTTCGAAGCCGACGAGCAAACCGCCCGAGAACTCGGCCCCGCCGCCCGCGTGGTCACCGTCTTCCCGGACCGCATGGAACGCTACTTCACCACCGAACTCTTCGCGCCCTTCCGGTAAACCGCCCGCCGCAACTTTCCTCCACCGCTTTCCGTGCCACCGTCGGCCGCAGCGGGTTTGCAATTTTGGCATCGCGCGGAGGAAGCCTCACCGTCAGATCCTTGAACTTAGCTGAGATACAGCTATGAAGCTCTTGGTCACCTTAGAGACGGACGAAACCGGCGTGATTGTGGCTGAATGCCCATCTCTTCCTGGCTGCATTTCGCAAGGCCAAACCGAGGCCGCTGCCATCGCCAACGTGCGAGAGGCGATACTGGGGTGCTTGGCTGCTCGCCA
>JBBQQS010000378.1:0-5504 GCA_038215525.1 Bryobacterales bacterium | reverse complement strand
ATGGCGGCGACGATGAGCGGATCGCCGCGGAACTGCTGGAGGAACTTCTCGGTGCGGGCGAGACCTTCAAGCGGAGTCTTGGCGTCGGGCACGGGGAAGCGAATGATCGACTGGCCTAGCACGCCACGCAGACCGGCCTTGCGCGTCTCTTCGGCGATGATCTCTTCGAAGTAGTACATGTCGGCGTAGGCGGTGGTGCCGGAGCGGATCATCTCCCAGAGAGCGAGGCGGGTACCCCAGCGGACGAAGTCCGGGTTGACGTTGCGGGCTTCGGCGGGGAAGATGAACTTCTCGAGCCAGTCCTGCAGGTTGAGGTCGTCGGCGATGCCGCGGAAGAGGACCATGGGGGCGTGGCCGTGGGTATTCACCAAGCCCGGGGCTACGATGGCGCGGGGGCGATCGAAGCGTTGTTTGGCGGTGTGCTTCTTGAGTAACTCGGCGGCGGGGCCGACGTCGACAATCTGCCCGCCTTGAATGGCGAGTGCGCCGTTTTCGATGACGCGGCGAGCACGGTCCATGGTGACGACATAGCGCGCGGTGACGAGCAGGTCAACGTTGGCCGCCCAAGACAGACTAACGGTGAGTAGGAAGCAGATGAGTCGCATCGAAGGCCCTTGGAAGTAGATCAGCAAGCGGGATGGTTTCGGACGTGCCGTCGAGGCCCCAGAGGATGACGGGGATGTCGCCGCAGAGGTCCCAGAGAACTTGGCGGCAGGCCCCACACGGCGGCGTAAGGGCGACAGCAGCAGTAGCATTCCGAGGACCAGCGCAGACGACGATCTGCTTGAAGCTGCGCACGGGAACGCCGGCGGCGATGGCACTGAAGGCGGCCACCCGCTCGGCGCACACGGTTAGGCCATAGGACGAGTTCTCCACATTGCAGCCCGCGAAGACTTGGCCATCTATCGTCTCCAGCGCGGCGCCCACCAGGAAGTTGGAGTGCGGCGCGTAGGCCTTCAATCGCGCGGCGAGGGCGGCTTCCGCGAGCTTCATGGCTGCACCAGCTTCGGGATGATGCCGGTAAGCAACTCAACGAAGCGGGCGTGGACTTGCCGGCCAGTCTCCATCACTTCCTCATGGTTGATCTTCTCGTTGGTGACGCCGGCGGCCATGTTGGTGACGCAGGAGATGGCGAGCACGGGCAGGCACACATGGTTGGCGGCGATCACTTCGGCCACCGTCGACATGCCCACCAGGTCCGCGCCGATGGTGCGGAGGTAACGGATTTCGGCGGGGGTCTCGTAGTTCGGCCCGGTCAAAGCAGCGTAGACGCCCTCGGGCATGGTGAAGCCGAGTTCCTCAGAGACCGTATGGGCAATGGCGCGCAGGCGCAGGCTATAGGCTTCGCTCATATCGGGGAAGCGGGGCCCGAGCGAGTCGTCATTGGGGCCCACCAGCGGGTTGGTGCCCTGCAGGTTGATATGGTCGGAGATCAGCACCAGCGCGCCACGGCTATAGGCCAGGTTGATTCCACCGGCGGCATTGGTAACCACCAGCGCTTTGATGCCCAGCGCATGCATGGCGCGGACGCCCACCACGACTTGCTTGGCCGTGTAGCCCTCATAGAGATGATTGCGCCCGGACATAACGACGGTGGGCACGCCGGCCAGCTTGCCGAAGACGAGTTTGCCGGCGTGGCCGATGGCGGTGGAGGCGGGCCAGGAGGGGATTTCGTCGTAGGGAATCTCCAAACGATGGTCGAGGGTGTCGGCGAATGCGCCGAGTCCACTGCCGAGGATGACGCCCACTTGGGGCCGGTGAACGACGCGGCGTTCAAGGTAGGAAACGGTCTCGGGTTCTCTCACTTCTTTTGAGTGTACGCCCCTTCCGATACACTGCTAGCTGTGCGCAATCTGATTCTTGAAACTCCCAGCCAGTTCGCCTGGCATGACAGTGCGGAGCCCGCGCCGCCGGGCCTAGGCGAGGCTTTGGTAAGGGTGCTCACCATCGGCATTTGCGGCACGGACTTGCATGCTTATCGCGGCCGGCAGCCATTCTTCAGCTATCCGCGGATCCTGGGGCATGAGTTGGCGGTGGAGGTGCTGGCTTTGGGCGAAGGCGCTTCCGGAGTGAGCGTGGGCGATCGCTGCGCGGTGAACCCTTACCTGAACTGCGGCACGTGCCAGGCGTGTCGCCGCGGCAAGACGAATTGCTGCGAGAGCCTGAAGGTGCTGGGCGTGCACGTGGACGGCGGCATGCGCGAGCGCTTCGTGCTGCCGGCGACGCACCTCTATCCCAGCGCGCGCCTGTCGACGGCTCAGTTGGCGCTGGTGGAGACGCTGGGCATCGGCTCGCATGCCGTCCTGCGCGGCCAGCCCGCTGCCGGCGAACGGGTGCTGGTGATCGGCGCGGGGCCCATCGGCCTATCGGTGATTGAGTTTCTGAAGGTGGCCGGAGCCGAGATCGAACTGGTGGACTTGAGCGCCAAACGGCGGGAGTTCGCTTCGAAGCACTATCCGCTGCGCGCCTGCTATGAGACGGCGGCGGACATTGCGCCGGCGACGCTGGTCTTCGATTGCACGGGCAATCCGCAATCGATGCAAGGCGCGTTCCAGTTGGTGGCGAACGGCGGCAAGCTGGTTTACGTGGGGCTCTTCCTGGGCGACGTGACGTTTCACGATCCCGATTTCCACCGCAAGGAGATCACCCTGCTCGCCACGCGCAACAGCACACCGGCCGAGCATCGGCGGATCATCGAGCTGATTGAAGCCGGGCAGATCAATACCGACCCCTGGGTTTCGGAGCGCGTGCCGGTGGACGAGATGATCGCGCGCTTCCCGCATTGGCTCGATCCGGAGGCCGGCGTGGTGAAGGCAGTAGTGGATTGGGCGTAAACTGAAATTCGCATGGCATCAGTACACAACTACATGGATTTGAGCGGCCGCGTGGCGGTCGTTTTGGGGGGCACGTCCGGCTTGGGCCGCACGCTGGCGCTCGGTTTGGCGAACGCGGGGGCGAACGTCGTCGTCACGGGGCGTCGCGAGAACCTGATTGACGAAGTGGCCATCGAGATTGAGGCGCTGGGCCGCAAGACGCTGCGCCAGACCTGCGATGTGATGGATCGCGCCCAGATTCTCGCCTTCCGCGACAAAGTGGTGGCGGAGTTGGGCGGCGTGGACATCCTGCTGAACGCGGCCGGCAAGACGATGCGCAAGCCGACCATCGCCATGACAGTGGACGAATGGCATTCGGTGATGGACACCAACCTCACCAGCATGGTGGTGGCCTGCCAGGTGTTCCATGAGCCGCTGGTGAAGAGTGGCCATGGGCGGGTGATCAACATCGCTTCGCTGAGCTCGTTTGTCAGCTTGAATGAAGTTGCCGCCTATGCGGCATCGAAAGCCGGAGTGCTGTCGCTGACGAAGAGCCTGGCCATTGAATGGGCGCGCCAGGGCGTGAACGTGAATGCCATTGCCCCGGGTGTCTTTCTGACGGACCTGAACTCGGCATTGCTCAACGGCACTGACCGTGGCCGCGAATTTCTGCTCCGCACGCCGATGAAGCGCTTTGGCAAAGCCGAGGAGTTAGTGGGCGCGGCCGTGCTGCTCGCCTCCGACGCGGCGAGCTTTATCACCGGTCAGGCGATCGCCGTCGACGGCGGCTTCCTCTGCTCGGGGGTCAACTCCTAATAAGATGGAGGGCGATGAGAATCGTCCTTCCACTCTTGATCGCTTCCGCCTGGGCTCAGCATCCGGAGGCTATCCGCGATGGCCAAAAGCTTTTCCTGCGCAACTGCACGGCTTGCCATGGCGATACCGCCAAGGGTGGCCGTGGGCCGGACTTAACCACCGGGGAGTGGAAAAATGGCGGCTCGCGTACGGACTTAGTCCGCAATATCGTCAAGGGCATTCCCGGCACCCAGATGCCCGCCTTTCCGTTGAATGACTCGGACGCGGGCTTGGTGGCGGAGTACTTACTCTCGTTGAGTGCATCGGTGGGTCCGGTGACGGGTAACGAGGCGAATGGGCGCGGGCTGTTCGAGGCCACTTGCCGCAGTTGCCACGTCTTTGGCGGCCAAGGCGGAATCTTGGGCGGTGACTTATCGAATATTCGCGCCAAGTTAAAGCCGGCGGCGATCGCGCAGCGGATGATTGACTCCGTGGAGATGACGACGGCCGGTGCCGTAACCGGCGTGAAGAAAGGCGAAGATACTTTCACCGTCCAGATTCTCGATGCGCAACAGAAATGGCACTTACTTCCCAAGCGCGATCTGCGGTCGACGAAGGTCGCCCATGCCAAGTTATCGCTCACGGAGCGGGAGGACGTAACGGCGTTCCTGTGGAAGACCAAGCCGGCCTATGACGCTTCCCTGCCCTGGAAGCCGGCGCCGGACTTCAACGTCACCGTGGCTCGCTTGCTGAATGCCCAAGCCGAGCCGCAGAATTGGTTGACTTACTGGGGCGACTTACGCGGCACCCACTATTCCGGACTGAAGCAAGTAACTCCCGCCAATGCCCCGCTGTTGAAATCGGCTTGGACCTATCAATTGGGCGGCAATACTGTGGAAACGACGCCGCTGGTGGTCGATGGGCTCATGTTTGTCACCGGCCCCTTGAACAACGCCGCCGCGCTCGATGCCCGCACCGGGCGGCCGTTGTGGAAATACACCCGGCAGTTACCCGACGTGGCGAGCCACTGCACCGTGATGACCAACCGCGGCTTTGGCCTACTGGGCGATCGCCTCTATATGGCCACCCTCGACACTCACTTAGTCGCGCTCAATGCCAAGAGCGGTCATGTGATTTGGGATGTTGAGGTGGACGACTACAAGAAGGGCTTTTCCATTACCCATGCGCCCTTGGCGATCGACGGCAAGATTATCGTGGGAGTCACTTCCGGCGAATGCGCACTGACGGGTTTCGTGGATGCCTATGACGCAGCCACCGGCAAGAAACTCTGGCGCGTCCACTCGACGCCGCAGCCGGGCGATCCGCAGCGGAAGACCTGGGCGCCAGAAACCTCGGCCGACTACGGCGGGGCGCCCACGTGGACCACCGGCACTTACGACGCCGACACCGATACGCTCTTCTGGATGACCGGCAATCCTGGCCCCGACTACGACGGCCCGGTGCGCGAGGGCGATAACCTATACTCCTGCTCTGTGTTAGCGCTTAATCCCAAGACCGGGAAGATCAAATGGTGGTTCCAATTCACTCCGCACGACGTCCACGATTGGGATGCGAACCAGACGCCGGTATTAATTGATGGCTTCGTGAAGGGTAAGAATCGCAAGTTACTGGTTACGGCGCAGCGGAATGCTTTTTACTACGTGCTCGATCGCACGACGGGCGAGTTCCTTACGGGGCAAGCTTTCGCCAAGCAGACCTGGGCCAGTGGATTAGACGACAAAGGCCGGCCGGTCGTTCTGCCGAATACCACGCCCACCACATCGGGCAACTATGTCTGCCCCGATGCCTCCGGTTCGGCGAATTGGGGCTCGCCCTCGTACGATCCGGCGACCAAGTTCTTTCTCGTTTCCGTGCGCGAAGCTTGCGGCACTTACA
>JBBQQS010000377.1:0-5506 GCA_038215525.1 Bryobacterales bacterium | reverse complement strand
GGATCCTTCCGCGTTAGCTCTTGAGCAAACTGCGGCCACGGTCGAACAGGTCAGCGGCTTCGTCGGCGATCTCGCGGCCGCGGTCGTAGAGGTCGCGCCCTTTTTCCATCATCTCGCGGCCTTGGGCTTCGAGGTTCTCGCGGCTGGTGCGGGCCTGGTGCACGATGTTGCGGCGCGTATGTTGGCCCGAAGCGGGAGCATAAAGCAGGGCAATGGTGCTGCCGATGGCGACCCCGGCGACAAACCACAGGACGCCGGAAGTATTGTCTCGTTCTTGCATAGGAGGAAAAATCCTTTCGCCTTTCAGCTTAGCGCGGGGCGTCCGGCTGTGGTTCGCGGATGCGCACAGCAACGGCTACCAATTGATTGGCGACCTTCTTGGCTTCCACCGTCACCACCGTGCCGGCGCCGATGTCGCGGGCGGCGACGGACTTGGTGCCGCGCCAGTAGAGCGTCTTCTTGGTGATCTCGATGGAGACGGTTTGGTCCTCACCCAATTCAAGCAGCACGTGCTTCTTGTCGAGCGACCGCAGCGTGCCGTCGAAGGTCGCGACGGCGGTCTGCAGAATGTCGAGATCGCTGCCGGGGGCTCCAGAGGGCCCTTGGCGATATTGCGCGGGCGAGGCGAGGCAGAGAGCGAACAGCAGAATCAGGGAGGCGCGCATGCTGCTACCAGCATACGGCGGTTTAGTGCCGCTGGCGGTCGATGGCGACCGCGACGAGGTCGGCGTGGAAGCGCGCAACGGTTTCGTCCATTTTCTCCATCAGGACATTGATCACGTTGCCGTTGGCGTCAATGCGGGTGATGGCTTGGAGCGTGGCGCCGGCAACGGCTTCGCTCGACAGCTTGACACCCGCCACGTCGGTGGTGGTGTAGGTGGTAACTTCGAGCGTGTTGGCGGCAACCGGTGCGACGAGCGCGAGGGCAGGCACGGGGGCAGCGAACGCGATCGACTGCGGAACAAGCCGCTTCACCTGGCTCGAATCATCGGTGACGAAGAGGCGCACGGCGGGGTCGCCCATCACGGCGTAATTGCGGGCATCCTGCGTGATGAGCCAGCGGTAGGAGAGGTCGAAAGGATCGGGCGCGGTGCCGAAGCGGGCGGCGCGTATCTGTTGGGCCACGTCGGAACCGAGCTCGGCGTAGCGATTGTTGAAGTACTCGAGGGCTGAGCCAATGGGGTGGCCTTCCATCAGGCGCTTCATGGTGCTTTTGAAAATGCGCACTTGCGAACTGCCGCTTTCGCTCTTGAAGGCGTAGGCCCAGGCACGGTCGACGTGGCCGACGGAAGCCAGGGCGCCGCCGCGGAGAAGGCGCTGGGGCAGGTGGGCAACAAAGGGTTGGGTAGCCAGTTGCTTGGGCTCCTTGGCGCCTTCGCCGACGAAGTCGTCGTGGGTGGGCGTGCCGCCGCCGAAGCAGGCGAAGTTGAAAGCGATCAGGCCGGCGAGGTTGGCTTTGGCCGGGATGTCCGCGCCGCCGAAATAGAACTTTTCGGGCATCGGCTTGGGGCTCATGCCCGGCCCGGGCCATTCGGCGCAAAGCAAGGCACCCATGTTTTTGAGCTGAGAAGGATCGTCCTTGGCCACTTGCATGCCGTGGCTGGCGGTGAAGAGCAGGGCGGGCGTGTCGTCGCCGCCCATCAGGCGGGCGAGGCGGGCTTTGTTGGCGTCATCGCCGATGATGGTCTCGACAATCCAGCCTGGCTGGTCGGCCTGCATCTGGTCGGCCAGCGGGACGGTGAGTTCGCTGGAACTAAGCATCGTCGCGGGATCGTTGTCGACAGAGACGCCGAAGAAGACCGCGCGTTTGGCCACGGCGAGCCCGCCGGTTTCGGCGGCGACGACGGCTTGCGCGTAAAGAGCGTAGTCTTCCACGGCGTCAAAGTGCAGGCGACCGACGGCGAACTGGACATCGAGCTGGTACTGAAAGGTGAAAGGGATGTCGACCGGCGAGCCCACAATCATGAGGTAGTAGGGCATCTGGTCAGGGTCGACGGCCCCACCGCCATCGGCTTTGTTGCGGGAGAGCCAATCGTTCTTGGTGTCGTTGGGAGCTTGGAAGCCGCGAATGCCTCCATTGTACTCGCGGTAGCGATTTTCCTTGATCTTCGACGCCTGGCCTTTGCGCAGGTCGAGCAAGGGCTTCAATGCGGCGACGATGGCCGCGTCAATATTGTGCGGGAAGATGACTCCCCATCCGGCTTCTTCCAGCTTCTTCGGATCGACGCCTTCGATGGGGGCGAAGTCCTTGCCTTCAAGCAGGCGCTTGCGGCTTTTGAGCTCATTCCAGTTGGGCGGATCGGCTTGGCGTTTGACGAGTTCGACGAAGGAGTCGAGTTCCATGGGGGGCATCGCGTAGTCGCCGGTGGCGAAGTCGATGCCGTTGAAGATGAGTTTCATGATGGATGTCCCTTCGTCACCGGAGTCCGGAGCGCTCCCAAAGCTGTTGGATGATGGTGTCGATGTCGCGGCTTTTTCGGCCTTGGCGGCTGCGCAACTCGCGGAGGTGCTCGTGGCGTTCGGCGAGCGAGAGGCGTTTGACAGTGGCGTCGTCGCCCAGTTCGGAGCCGCCGATGACGTGGGCGAGATGGGCGAGGTCGGCAGCAGCGAAGGGATCGTTGGCGTTGCCGGCGATGAGGTTCCAGATCTGGACCGAGGCATTGTCGGAGACGGTGGCGGCGTAGGTGTCGCCCAACGCCGCGAGACGGACTTCGCCGGCGTGGAGCAGCGGCTGGCCCAGCGCCAGACCGGTGGTGGGGTCCCAGATTTGGGCAGTCTTGTCCTGGGAGGCGGTGATGGCCAAGGTACCGGCGGCGTTGAACATCGACGCGATGATCGTATCGGCGTGGGTGAGCCGCAAACCAATGGGCAGCGGCGTGGCACTATTCATGAGCCAGAACTGGCCGCCATCGCTGGGGTCGGCGGAGGTGCTGAGCGCGTGCGCGCCGGAGATGGCGACCCGGAAAACGCCTTTACTGTGTCGGTCGAGATCGCGAGGCTCGAAACGCTTCAGGTTGGCCCGTTGTAATCGCAATTTGCCGTCGGCTTGATTGAAGGCGAGCAGCATGGTGGAGTTATCCGCGCCGATGGCGGCGTGGGCCAAGGGTTCGGCCACCGGGAAGTGCCGTAGTTGTCTGCCAGTGGCGGCGTCCCACAGGAAAACTTCTTTGCCGGCCGCCGAAACGAGTTGATTGGCGGGGAGGAAAGCGGCGAAGACGGGCAGGCCGCCGTGCCAGAGGTCAGGGGAGAGGGATTCGCCGGAGGCGGCGTTCCAGATGCGCCCCCGGTCCTGGGAGCCGGTAAAGACGCGCTGGCCATCCGGGCTGATCTCCACGACGCCGATGCGGCCCAGTTGATACATCGGCTGAGCGTTGACCCGTTTCGCCCCCACCCAAAGGTCCACCTCCCACCGTTGACGATCTCGATCCCACGAGACCGTGTATAGGAGTTTTTGGGCAAAACCGATTTGGCGAACCGCGCGCCCGGCGAGGAGATGCTGCGGCGCCGAGGCGGGGTTGCCGAAGGGATTCGACAGCGTGACGCCATCATAGCCCGCCACCGCCAACTCACCCTGGCTTCCGATGGCCACGTCCAGAATTCCACCGTTTTGGGGCAGGCGAATCGAGTGCGGCTGAGCGACGCCCACGTTCCACAGGAGCGCCATGCGATCGTCAGAGCCGGCGATCACCTTCTGCCCGTCGGGGCTAAAGTCGGCATCGTTGACGCGGGCGCCGTGCTGCATTTGCGCGATCTGCTCGCCGGAGCGCAGGTCCCAGACATTCACCATCTGCTTGTCCCAGGTGAGCAGCCGCAAGCCATCGGCGCTGCGCCGCGAACCGGAGGCGCGCGCTTCGTGGCTGGTCATCGGACGTAAATTGGGTCCGTCGATGGCCCAGGTGCTGAACTCGCGATTACTCCCCTCGGTTACCAGTAGGCCGTTACGGGTCATCCAGGTTTGGACGGGTGAATCCGGCACGGTGAATTGAGATGGGCTGGCGAGTTCGGGCTTCGACAAGTCCCACAAGCTGATCTTGTTGCTCGAGACGGTAATGAGGCGGGTGCCATCCCAACTGAAGTCGCTGTGGGCAAATTCGCCGGGGATCGACCGGGGCGCCTCAGCGGTGGACCAATTCCAGACGGAGACATCTTTCGCGGTGTGAGCGAGCACGAGCGCGCCGGTACGGCTGAGGGAGAACGATTCGATGGGTCGGCCCTCGAAATGGAGCGTGGGAGGATTGGGATTCGGTTGTTTGGCCGCGGCGACCCAAACGCGAAGGTCACCGCCGGCAAGAGTGACCACGTGGCGGAAGTCTGGCGAGAAAACGGCATCCACCGGAGAGTCATGGCGGAAGTCGCCGAGGGGATACTCTTTCCACTTGCCGCCGCTGGCCATCCAGAGGGAGGCGGCGCCGGCGGGTGGCTTGCCGAGCCACTGCTGGGAATCGCGGCCGGGCACTGATAGGACGATGTCGGCCGGACCGAGGAGCACTTCGGCCGCTCGATAGGGCAAGGTAAGCGGCCGGCCAATCGGCTTGTCGCTGCCGACTTGCCATTGCTGGACGGTGGAGGTGCGTTCAGAAGTTTGCACCGTCATGAAGCGGCTGGATTGCGGGCCGAAGCGGGCCAGCCTCACGGGCCCGTCATTGGGAAACTCACGTTGCGGGACGCGGTGGTTGCCGCGGCCGAGCAGGCCGGCGGCCCAAATGCGCGGGAGTGAGTTGCCGGCATCCTTCAGGAGGGCGCGAGAGAGATAGGCGAGGGCTTCGTGGACCTTGCCGGCTTCGTAGAGGCGGGCCACTTGGGCCAAGTCAGAATTGACGAGCGCGACCTTGGCGTTGCTCTCGGCCTTGACGGCCACACCGCGATGGAAATCGGACTTCACGTCTGCCCACATGGCCTCCCACTGTGCCGTGATGGCTTTCCTGCGTTCCTTTGTCGCGGTGATGTAGAAGAAGATGGCTACGATGCAGCAGATGAACGAGACAATACCCAGCCCCAGCACCACCCTTCGGAGAACGCGCAGGAGACTGGCCTTCTCTTCCGCCTTGATCGAATCCTGCAGGAACTTGTCTTCGTGAGCCTCGAGAATGCGTCCCTCGGCCCATTTGCGGTCTTCAATCAGCGATTCTCCGCTTAGCAGCAAGTCATCCCGGTGCCCTTGGTCGTTCCAGAGTTCGGCGGCCCTTTGGAAGGGGCTGAGGTTGGTCTTCCAGGCTAGGTTGTCCTTCTCAATGGGCTCCACCAGCCGGTCGTGGCAGAGCTCATAAAAGGTACGTCCGCCGCGGGTTTCCTTGCGCACCAGATACGATTCGGTCTCGAGTTTCTCTGCTTCGTCGGCAGGCAAATTGCCGACCTGGTTACTCGTGGGGTCGAGCCAGACGAGTTGGCGGACACCGTGCTGCAGTAAGTCATCTTCAAACCAGTTGCGGATACTCCGTTCGTCCGTGGGCGAGTCTCGCCGGACGGCGTTCCGGTAATATTTGGCCAGGGCGTCGGAGGGATCCCC
>JBBQQS010000376.1:0-5517 GCA_038215525.1 Bryobacterales bacterium | reverse complement strand
TAGGTACCGGATCTCCGCCCATAACCTGCCGCCCGGGACCTGGCTTAAGTCAGTCCGCACCGGCGACCAGGAGGTCTTGAACACCGGACTCGACCTGAGCGGCGGATCGCCGGCATCGATTCAGATCACGCTCGGCAGGGGCACGGGGCAAATCACCGGTCTGGTGCAGGATGCCGAACAGAAACCGGCTGCGGGCGCGATGGTGGCCCTGATCGCCGAGCCGCTGCAACCTGAACGCTACGATCTGAACCGGGTTGCCTGGAGCGACCAGAACGGCCGCTTCACTTTGGAAGGCATCGCGCCCGGTAACTACAAGGCCTATGCCTGGGGCGACATTGAGCCCGGCAGCCATACCGATCCGGATCTGCTGAAGCAGTACGACAGCCAGGCCCGCAAAGTGGTGATGAAGGAGAACGGGCGCGAGCAACTGTCGTTGGTGCAGATTGTGCTGGAGGCGGCAACGGCGAAGGGATTTCGTTGGTCCTGCGAGGTGCCCGCGCGCATCCACATAAGGACATGCCCGAACTGCCCGAAGCCGAATATATGGTCCGCCGCTTGCGGGAGTTGCCGTTGGGGGTGATTCGTAAAGTGGAGATCCTGCGGCCGGGGATGACCGGGGACCAGCCGGCCAAGATGCTGCCTCGCCTGGCAGCCAAGCAGCCGATTGTGGGCTTTAACCGCCGCGCGAAGAGCGTCTTGATCGAATTGGCCAATCAGCATACGATTCGGATCCGGCTGGGGATGAGCGGCCATGTCTACCATGTCGCCGATGCGCGGGATCTGCCCAAGTACACGCGAATCGCTCTCGTGCTGGATCAGGGCGGGGCCTTGGCGTTCGAAGATGCGCGGACCTTTGGCGATGTGACGATTCATCCTAATGCGAGCCTGCCCGAAGTCTTTGCCGATCTGGGGCCGGAACCCTTAGACCCCGCCTTCTCGCCAACCCTATTGGCCGAAGTGCTGAAGGCATCTCGAGCGCCCATCAAGCCGCTGTTGCTCGACCAGAGCCGCGTCGTGGGCTTGGGCAATATCTGGGCGGCAGAGGCTTTGTGGCACTCTCGCATCCACCCCTCGACGCCCGCGCGGGACTTGTCGGCGAAGCAACTGAAGGCCTTGCACCGGGGGATCGTGAGCGTGCTCACCAAGGCCGTCGAGAATACCTTCCGCGCCACGGAAACCGGCGCTGACTTCCCGGAGGCCGACCTGTTGGCGGTGGCGGTTTATCAGCGCGATGGTCAGCCGTGCCGCCGGTGCCGCCTCGCGATCGAGCGGTTCGTGCAGGCGGGTCGGAGTACCTTTTTTTGCCCGGCGTGTCAGCTGCTTTAGGAGACAAGGGCCTCCAGGACGGCACTGCGATTCTTCTCGATCACCATCATGTAGGCTCGCGTAGTGGCGTCCGGCTTGCGACGCCCCTGTTCCCCTTCCTGAAGCGTTCGGGGGTTGATGCAAAAGGCGCTGGCGAACTCCGCCTGGGACATCCCGGTTTGGGTCCGCATGCGTTTCACATCAATGTCTTTTGGGAGGACGATTCGCCGAGTGGGGAGTTGAATCTCGCCTCGAACATGGGCTAAGATTTCCCGGGCACTTTCTTCTAATTCCATTCCGAATTTAGTTCGTTTGCTATTCCTACGCCGTACGCACCTTTCACAAGTTCAGAATCAGGTCTTACGCTTGTTGGCGCGGACCGGGGCGCCTTCGCGGACGTCATCGGACGGGTTCACAACCAGGACTTCCTCACCTGTGAGCCCCTTGATGATTTCGATTTCGAGACCATAGTCGCGGCCGACTTCCACTTTGACGAACTTCACCTTGCCGCCCTTCACCGTGGCGACCTGGGGTCCGCCGGCGGGCGTGAGCAGGGTGTCGCCGGGGATCAGCAGCATGCGCTTCAGGTGGTGGCCTTCGAGCTGCGCGCGGGCGTACATGCCGGGCAACAGGGTGCGTCCCTGGTTCAACACCTGCACTTCGGCCAGCAAGGTGCGCGTGGTGACTTCGAGCGAGTTGGCGGTGCGGGTGACTTTGCCGACGAACTTTGCCAGGGGCATGTCCTGCAAGGTGATGGTGGCCTTTTGGCCCACGATGACGTCATCGACATTCTGCTGCGGCACGTTGACGAAGATGCGCAGGGTGCCGATGTCGGAAAGGCGGAAGAGTTCGCGTCCGGCTTGCAGCGACGCCGTGGTGATCAGGTTGCCGACGGCGCAGTTGCGGACGGTGATGAGTCCATCGAAGGGTGCGGTGACTTTCTGGAAGGCGGTAAGTTCGGTGATGCGCTGCACCTCGGCTTCCTGCGCTTTGATGTTCTCCCGCGCGACGTTGATGTTGGCCTCGGCCACGGCTTTGTCCGCTTGGCGGGCGGCGAGTTGAGCGGTTGATTCGTCGCCTGCTTGCTTCGAAAGAATGCCTTCGCGAACGAGTTGTTGTTGGCGCTGCGAGGTGACCTGGGCCAGCTTCAAGTTCGCGTCAGTCACCATCACTTGCGCCTGCACCTGACCGAGCGACGCCTTTAACTGATCGAGTCGGCTGCGGGCTTGGCGCAGTTGTTGGTCCTGCTCCGGCGCATCGATCTGCACCAGCACCTGCCCCTTCTTCACGTAGTCGCCGATGTCGGCGTAGCGCTTGACGATGTAGCCTTCGGCGCGGGCGTAGACGGGCGTTTCGCCGATGGCGGCGACGGTGGCGGGCAGCAGCAGGTCGGCGGGCTTTTCGGTGATTTTTACCGAAGCCACCGTCACCACCGGAACCTCTTTGCTATCGGCTTTGGCCTCGGCGGTGACTAAGTCGATCTGGCGCTGGCGGGGCGCCCAGCCCACGTAGAACAAGCCCGCCAGGGCTAACACGACGGCGAGCAAGAAGAGAATCCGCTTCATTTCCACTCCAACTGTTTGGGTGCGCGCTTGCGCAAGAGCTTGTAGGTAACGGGCACTAGAAACAACGTGGCGAGCGTAGCCAAGGTGAGGCCGCCAATGACGGCGCGGCCGAGCGGTGCGTTCTGTTCACCGCCTTCGCCCCAGCCCAAGGACATGGGCAACATGCCGATCACCATGGCGAAGGCGGTCATCAGCACGGGCCGCAGCCGCACGCTGCCGGCTTCGAGCGCGGCTTCGCGGGCGTCGAAGCCCATCTGGCGCTGGTCATTGGCAAAGGTGATCATCAGAATCGAGTTCGCGGTGGCCACGCCGATGGACATAATGGCGCCCATCAGGCTGGGGACGCTGAAGGTGGTTTGGGTTAAGAAGAGCATCCAGATAATGCCGGAGAGTGCGCCGGGCAAGGCCATCAGGATGATGAAAGGGTCGAGCCAGGACTGGAAGTTCACCACCATCAACAAGTAGACGAGGAGGATGGCGAAGATGAGCCCGGCGCCCAAGCGGATGAAGGACGAGTTCATGGTCTCCACTTGGCCGCGGACGTCGATCAGGGTGCCGCGGGGCAACTTCTTCTTGACGCTATCGACGATCTTCGGGACGTCGCCGGCGACGCCGCCGAGGTCGCGGCCTTCGACGCCGGCGTAGACATTGAGCATCGGCTGGACGTTCCAATGGTTGACGACGGCCCAGGATTGGCCGCGCTCCATCGTGGCGAGATTGCGCAGCAACTGCGGTACGGCGCCGACAGCTCCGGCCGCCGTAGGGCCGGAGATGGGCGTGTTGGCGATGTCGTCGAAAGTTTCCAGGCGCAGGGGCGGCGCCTGGACGGCGATGCCGTAGTTGACGCCGTTAACGGGATCGATCCAGTAATTGGGCGACGTTTGGCCGGAGGAACTCAGGGTGACGAGCAGGGCGTTGGCGATGTCGCGCTGGGTGAGGCCGACCAGTTCGGCTTTGGTGCGGTCGACGTTGACTTTGAGGTCCGGCGAGTCGGTCACCTGGTGCAGATGGACGTCGACGGCACCGGGGATCGCGGCCACTCGGCGTTCGATTTCGCGGGCTAGGGGCAGCGCGGCGCGTGTGTTGCGCGAAGTGATTTGGATGTCGATGGGGGCGGGCAGGCCGAAGTTCAGGATCTGCCCGGTCATGTCGGCGGGCTGGAAGAAGAACTCGCAGTCGGGGAACTCGTCGCGCAGTTTGCGGCGCATGTCGCGCACGTAGACTTCGGTGGGCCCATGGCCGGCCTTGAGCGAGATCAGGATTTCGCCGTCCGAGCGGCCGATGGTGTTGCTATCCGAATAGGCCAGGTTGAGCCCGATGATTGGCAGTCCGATGTTGTCGAGAATCGTGTCGATTTCGCGAGCGGGAATCTGGCGGCGGATACTGGCTTCCACGCGGCTGAAGTACTCTTCGGTCTCCTCGATCCGCAATCCCGACGGGGCACGGACATGCATGCGAATCAGGCCGGCGTCGACGCTCGGGAAAAAGTCTCGTCCAATGAGTTGGGACAGGCCGATAGCGGTGGCGGCCAGCAGGACAAAGCTGGCAACGACGGTGCCGGGATGATTCAGGCACCAGTTGAGCGATCGCCGGTAGCCGGCTTGGAGGCGCAGAAAGCCGCGGTTGAAGCGGTCGTGGACGGCCCAGATGGGTCCGCTGCCGATGGCGTGCTCCTGTTGGTAGACGTGCGCTTCGTTTTTGAGGAGATACCGCACCAGCGTGGGGATGATGGTGCGCGACAACAAGTAAGACGCCATCATGGCGAAGACCACGGCGTAGGCGAGCGGAGTGAATAGGAAGCGCGCGGTACCGGTGAGGAAGATGACCGGCAGAAAGACGATGCAGATACAGAGCGTCGAAACAAACGTAGGCACGGCGATTTGTTGCGCGCCGTCCAGAATCGCTTCCAGCAGCGGCTTGCGTTCGTGCAGATTGCGATGGATGTTTTCGATTTCCACCGTCGCGTCGTCCACCAGGATGCCGACGGCGAGCGCCAGGCCGCCTAGCGTCATCACGTTGATGGTCTGGCCGATCATGTTCAGCAGGAAGAGCGAACTGAGAATCGAGAGCGGAATGGAGATGCAGACGATGAGCGTGCTGCGCCAACTGCCCAGGAAGAGCAGGATCATCAAGCCGGTGAGGCCGGCGGCGAGGACGCCCTCGTGCACCACATTGTCGATGGCGGCGCGCACGAAGATCGATTGATCGAACATGCGCTTGATCTCCATCTCTTTGGGGAGCAGGGTCTGGATGCGGTCGAGGGCTTTCTGCACGCGGTCGATGATGGTGAGCGTGGAGGTAGTGCCGTTCTTCAATATCGTCACCAGGGCGCCGCGGGTGCCGTTCTGGCGCACGATATTGGTCTGCACCGCGAAGCCATCGCGCACTTGGGCGACGTCGCGCACGTAGACGGTGGCACCGTTTGAACTCTTGATGGGCAGGTTGTTGAGTTGATCGACGAGTTCCGGGCTCGCATTCAGTTTTACGTTGTATTCGCGCGTACCGATCTTCGCCGAGCCGGCGGGAATGATCAGGTTCTGGGCGTTGATGGCGGCTGAAACGTCGATGGCCGACAGCCGGCGGGATTGCATCGCCGCCGGATCGAGATCGACCATGATCTGCCGGCTTTTACCGCCGTACGGCAGGG
>JBBQQS010000375.1:0-5518 GCA_038215525.1 Bryobacterales bacterium | reverse complement strand
GTGCTAAACGACGGCATTCTGGAAGGCCGGCGCAGTTTCGCCAATATCATGAAGTACATCGTGATGGGTACCAGCTCGAACTTCGGCAATATGTTCAGCTTGGCGGCGGCGGCGTTATTCTTGCCCTTCCTGCCGATGTTACCCACTCAGATTCTGTTGAATAACTTTCTTTATGACTTGTCGCAGGTGAGTATCCCGAGCGATAATGTCGACGCCACCCTGTTACATGTCCCCAAGCGTTGGCGGATCGACTTTATTACGAAGTTCATGATGATCATCGGCCCGATTAGCTCGCTCTACGACCTGCTCACCTTCGGTCTGCTCTTCTGGCTATTCCAGGCCGCCACCAATCCGCCGCTCTTCCGCACAGCCTGGTTTGTAGAATCGCTAGTGACACAGACGCTGGTAGTCTTTGTGATTCGCACGGCGGGCAGCCCTTTTGCGAGCCGGCCAGGCTGGTTCTTGCAGACAACGATACTTTCGGTCGTCGCGGCGGCGGTACTGATTCCTTTTACTCCGCTGGGCGACTTACTGGGCTTCGTGCCGCTGCCTCTGAGTCTCCTCGGGGTGATCGCCTTGCTCGCCGGCACTTACTTAGTGCTGGTGCAGGCCGTAAAGAGTTGGTTCTATCGCCGTTATCCGCTGCTCTAATACACTTATGGAAACTGTCCTCACGATCAACGCCGGGTCCTCGAGCATCAAGTTCGCCCTCTATGCCATCGCGGATCCCCCGGCCCTGCAACTCTCCGGGAAAGTGGAGCGCATCGGGCTCAGCGGCAGCGCACTCAGCTTTCATCAGCACGCCCAAGGCGAAAAGGGCCGGTTGGCGAGCGAAGGTCTCACTCAGCTTACCGCCGCCGCGTTTCTGCTGGATTGGCTCGCCACCCGCACCGAGGTCGCTGCTCTTCGCGCGATCGGCCATCGCGTGGTGCACGGCATGCAGCAGACCGAACCCGTGCTCATCACTCCGGACTTACTCGAAGAGCTGCGCCGCATCAGCGCTTACGACCCAGAACATCTACCGCAAGAAATTGGGTTAGCTGAGGCATGCGCGGCCCGCTACCCTGACTTACCGCAACTCGCGTGCTTCGATACGTCCTTCCATCGGACGATGCCGCTAGTGGCGAAGTTACTCGCCATCCCCCGCCGTTTTGGCATTGAGCGCTATGGCTTCCACGGGCTGTCTTACTCCTTCCTGATGGAAGAGCTTGCCCGCCTCGCCGGCGCCCAAACCGCGAATGGGCGAGTGATCCTCGCGCATCTGGGCAACGGCGCGAGTCTGGCCGCGGTGCACAAAGGTAAGTGCATCGACACCAGCATGGGATTTACCCCCGCCGCCGGATTGCCGATGGGCACTCGCTCCGGCGATCTCGACCCCGGCGTGGCCGCGTACCTGATGCACTCCGGAAAACTCACGCCGGACCAGTTCAATCAGCTGATACACCACGAGTCCGGCCTGTTGGGCATCTCGGAGATCAGCTCCGATATGCGCGACTTACTCGAAAGCCAGGACCCCCGCGCGGCCGAAGCTGTGGACTTCTTCTGTTACCAAACCCGTAAGTGGATCGGCGCCTACGCCGCGGCCCTCGGCGGACTCGACACCCTGGTCTTCTCCGGCGGCATCGGCGAGAATGCAAGCGAGGTGCGGGCCCGTATTTGTGAAGGCCTGCAATTCCTGGGTATCGAACTGGATGATCATGGAAACTCAACCGGCCGGGTTACCGTGCGCGTGATCCCGACCGACGAAGAGCGGATGATCGCGATCGAGGTCTGCCGCCTACAGGCCAAACTGCCGTAAGTGGTGGTCGGTGTGACGCCAACCCGACGAATCGCTCCCGGGCCGCTGGTTGCGACCGGGCATCGGCTTTTGTGCTATCCCATTAAGTCATGATTACCCGCCGCTCGCTGTTGGCCCTTCCTTTTCTCCCCGCGCTCGCCGCCCCGCCGGCGGCGCGGCCCAATGTCATCGTCATCCTGGTGGACGACATGGGCTTCTCCGACCTGGGCTGCTACGGCAGCGAGATACCTACCCCGAATCTTGACCAACTCGCTACCCACGGCCTCCGCTTCACCCAGTTCTATAACACCGCCCGCTGCAGCCCCTCGCGCGCCGCCTTGATGACCGGCCTCTATCCGCACCACGCCGGCATGGGCCACCTCGACCCTTACATTCGCCCCAACTCCGCCGGCTACACCGGAAAGCTGAGCGACCGTTGCGTTACCCTGGCCGAAGTCCTCTCCGACGCGGGCTACGCCACCAGCATGACCGGCAAATGGCACCTCGGCTTGCAAAACGGCACCCCGCCCTGGAAGCGCGGCTTCGCCCGCAGCTTATGCTCGCCCTTCGGCGAATTGTATTTCCCCGGACAAACTAGCCCACGCGCCAATAACGCGCGCCTACAGTTATTCTCGAATGGCGAGGAAATTCCGACGGACTCCGGCGAAGTAGGCACCGGTTGGTTCAGCCCGGACTTATGGACCCAATACACCCTCAAATATATTGACCAAGCCCTCGCTGAAAAGAAACCCTTCTTCCATTATCTGGCCCACAACGCGCCCCACTTCCCCCTGATGGCGCCGCCCGAAGATATTGCTCGCTTCCGCGGCAAATACAAAGCCGGATGGGATCGACTGCGGCTCGCGCGACATGCCCGGCAGAAACAAATGGGCCTCGTCAAAGCCGAATGGCCGCTCGCCGAACGCCCCGCTGACTCACCCGCCTGGGACTCGCTGACTGACGCGCAAAAGGACCATTTCGATCACCTGATGGCCCTCTACGCCGCCATCCTCTCGCGCGTCGACCGAAGCATCGGCACCCTCATCGCCGGACTTAAACAAAGAGGGGTTTACGACAATACGCTCATTCTCTTCATGTCGGACAACGGCGGCAATGGCGAAGCCGGCCCCGCCGGCCGCGTCGTCGGCGAGCCTTTCGGCGCGGTAACTTCCTTTATTCACCTCGGCATGAATTGGGCCACGCTCAACAACACGCCCTTCCGTCGCTATAAGCACTTCACCCACGAAGGAGGCGTAGCCACGCCGCTCATCGCGCACTGGCCCCAGGGGATCGCTGCCGCCGAGCAAGGTAAGTTCTTCCATCAACCGGCCCACTTAGTCGATATCTTGCCTACCGTGTTACAAGTCACCGGCGCTACCTACCCCGTCACCCGCGGCAACGCCCGCATCTTGCCCGTCGACGGAGTCAGTTTCGCCTCGGCTTTTCGCGGTAAAGGATTTACCCGCCGCGAACCCATTTACTATTTCCACGAAGGCAACCGCGGCGTTCGCCAAGCGAAGTGGAAACTGGTCATGAAATACAAAGGCGAGTGGGAACTCTACGACATGGACGCCGACCGCACCGAACAACACGACCTCGCGGGCGCCCGTCCCGCCATTGCCAAAAAGATGGCTGCCCAGTGGGAAAGTTGGGCCGCGCGCACCAACGGTGACGGATGGGAAGGTCCGATCCGCAATAACTGGGGCGAAGAAAGCAAGTAGTCCGGTGCGCCGGCTAACGCATGGCCAACAGCGTCGTCATCGTCACGATGCCCTGCCATAGGTTCGCCAGGCGCAGGTTTTCGTTGAAGCTGTGCTGGCTGTTATCGTGATTTACAATCGGTACCCCGATCATCGGCGTGTGTAACTCCTGCTCAAAAACCCACAGCGGCACGCTCCCCCCGAGCGAAGGGGCAAGCACTAAGTTCGGGTAAGTCCGCTTGACTGTCGCGATCACTTCCTTGGAAATCGGCAGATCCATGCTGGTGCGGACGGCGTTATAACCTTTTCGGGTAGTAACCTTGACGATCTTCGAGTACTTCCGGCGCTCCTCATCCGTGGGATCGGCGCTGGCAATGTAATAACCTTGCTGCCGGATATGCGCTTTCACTTTTTCCACTTGGCGGCGATGGTCATTGCCTTTCACCAGTCTTAAGTCGAGCGCGGCGGTGGCTTTGGCTGGCACCACGTTGCGAGCATTCGCGCCGGTGCCGGCACTTTCGAGGCCCCGGATATTCAGGCTCGGCAGCATTAGTCGCTCTACAAGGCGCGCGCCATTGCCTTCGGTGTTCACCAGGCCCAATTCCGTTTTCAGCGCTTCGTCCACCGCGGGCACCGCCAGCAAGGCCCGGCGCTCGGCCGCACTGAGCGGTGTCGTGTCATCGTAGAATCCGGCAACTAACACCTTGCCCTCGCCGTCGGTCATCGTGGCGAGTAAGCGGGAAAGCATCATGGCCGGGTTCGGCGCCCAATTTCCGTAATGGCCGCTGTGTAACTCGCGCTTCGGTCCATAAACGGTAAGCTCCACGGTGACGACGCCCCGCACGCCAAAGTAAAGCGCGGGTTCGCGGTTCTGGTGGACGGGTCCGTCGCAAATCAGCCAAACGTCGCCGGCGAGTAAGTCCTTGTATTTTTTCGCAAATTGCTCGAGGTGCGGGGAGCCCGCCTCTTCTTCGCCTTCGAAGAAGAACTTCAGATTGGCCTGGTGTAAGATGCCCAAGGCCGTCATCGCGTCCAGCGCGGCCATCAAGGCCATGATCGGAGCCTTGTCATCGGATACAGAGCGGGCGTAGAGCCGGGCCTCCGGGTCCAAAGGGGCGGTGAGAGGATCGATCGCCTGCCCCTTGGCGTCGCGCAAGACGCTCTTCCAGGGCGGCGAAGTCCATTCCTTGGGATCCACGGGTTGGCCATCGTAGTGGGCGTAAAAGATTAGCGTTCGTTTCGCCGCCGGCGTCTTGATTTCGCCGAATACCACCGGTGGCGCGCCTTCAAGCTCCAGTAAGCGGGTAGCAATACCGCGCCGGGTCATCATGGCCAGTACCTGGTCGGCATTGCGGCGGATATTGGCCGTATCCGAAGCGCGATTCGGAATCTCAATCAGCGGGATATACTCGCGCAGGATGTCGCGCTCATGAGCTTGCCGCCACTGGTTCACGGCCGCCACGTCAATTTGGGCGTGTAGGATCGACAAGGCATAAAGGCCCAGGAGAAATCTCATGCTGATTAGGGTAGCAGTTACGAACGCAGGCAGGCGAAGACTTCCCGGTAGAACTCGGGATGCGATTCCCAGGTCTGCGCGGTTACTAAGTGGCCGTCGCGCACCGCTTGGCTCTTATCCCAAGTGGCCTTCGCCAGCTTTACCTCGGAGCGGACATGCTCATAGCAAGTAACCCGCTTGCCCTCGAGAATGCCAGCCGCGGCCAGCACTTGAATGCCGTGGCAGATGGAGAAGATCCACTTATCCGCCTGATTCATTTCCTTTACGATCGCGAGTAACTTCTCGTCATGGCGTAGATACTCGGGCGCCCGGCCGCCGACGATCAGGATGGCGTCGAACTTCTTGGCCTTCACCTTACTAAAGGGCAAAGTCGCCTCGATGTTGTAACCCGGAATTTCGATGTAAGTCTCCCAGTCCGGGTGCATCAGGTGCGCCACCATCTGCAGCCGGCGCGCTTTGGTGGAAGCGACCACGGGCCGCATGCCCTCTTCTTGAAAGCGATGGAACGCGTACCAGCACTCGTAG
>JBBQQS010000374.1:0-5531 GCA_038215525.1 Bryobacterales bacterium | reverse complement strand
ATCGCCCCGCTCAGCACCGTTGCCACAAAGGGAGCCGCCACCAGCACGTAAATCGTCGCGTGCCGCACCGAAGTCAGCGATTGGTGAGCCCAATAGAGCACCCATAGCATCGCGGCAAAGTCGCGCCCGCGGCTGCCCATGGGCCGCAGCCAGGCCACGCCCACCGCGAGCAAGCCCAGGAAGAGAAAGAGCTCCAACTGCCGCATGCTCTCGCCCCGGAAGATCGGCGATTGAAACTCCTGCACCACTTCCTGGATGAAGTCCGATTGCAGGTAACTGGCAATGTGCAGATGGAGACGATAGCCAAAGGGATTGAGGAAAGTCGCCGCCGCGCACCCTGCGGCGAGCAGTCCATAACGCCCAAGCGCCGGTAGGGCGGCGGGACGGCGACCGGCCAGCCAATCCGGCACGCACTCAGCGGCGGTCGCCACCGCCAGCAAGCCCAGGCAGGCAATCAGCGCCATGTAGCCGCCATGGAGGTTGGTCCACAGGGCAGCGATCGGGATCAGCAGCCAGACGGCCCGCGACGGCCGGTCACGATCCCGGTCCAGCAGCCACAAGCAGACCGGCAGCAGAAACATAGTGAAAGCGTGCGGGCGGGCCAGGTAATGCAAGGAAGAGACGCCCACCGTCAAAAGCGCCAGCGGCAGTGCGACAAAAAAATTGGCGCCCCGCCAGATCATGTGCGAAAGCAGCACCGCCACCGACCCGATGATCAGCACGCCCGACAGAAAGACGATCGCCTTCAAACCCCAGGCGCGGTGCAGGAGAGCAAAAATCACGTCCGCGAGCCACTCCCAGGCATACCAGGTCTGGCCGGGCTTCGAATAGGAGAACAGGTCGTGGTCCGGAACGTAGCCATGATCGAGCACAAACTCACCGGTGCGGATGTGCCACCCGGTGTCGCCATCGGCCAACAACGCCGTCCAGCCCATGGGGCCGCTGGCGAAGATCCACCAGACGAGGGCGATAAAGAAGACATCGGTCATCGTCGGCGTCAGCCAACGCGTCAAGCGCGAAGGCGCCTGCCAAGCCAGCGGGAAGCTCTCGGTCAAGCCGTCACCTCCACCGCGCGGGCTTCGCTCCAGCGTGTATTCGCCACCGGACCTGTCGCCGGACTCGTCACCAACTCCGCCGAACTCAACCCCAACGGCCGCGGACCCTGCATGGCCAGCTCCAAACGGTCCTTCACCCCCGTCTTTTCAAAGATATGCATCAAATGGACCTTCACCGTACCGGCCGTAATGCCTAAGGCCGTCGCCACGTCCTTGTTCTTGGCCCCGCACATGATTTGCTCGATAATTTCCCGTTCGCGGGGCGTCAGACGGACGAGCGCTCGTCGGTCCAGGAAGCCGGCCACGTGGTTTGAAATCTCGTGCTCCATCCACACGGCGCCCTGGGCGGCCGCCCGGAGGCAATCGAGCAGCGACTCCACCGGCAACGTGCGGCGCAAAATACCCCGCGCTCCCAATTGCAGGGCCCGGAAGGACTCGATCTCCGCCAACTCCTGTACCCACAAAACGGGCGCTACGGCCGGCAACTGTTCCCGCAACTCACTCAACGCCTGAAAAGCGGACCGCAAACCGCTGGTGGCGTCCACCAGGACCACATCGGCCCCGCAACCGCGAATCGCTTCGCAGGATGGCGATGGCCCGGGTGTAGCGCCCACCAGCACCAGATCCGGTGTGGCCCCGAAAATCCGCGCCAGGCCTTCGAGCATCACCGGCTGCGATTCGCAGGCGAAAACGCCAATTCCCCGCGGCGGGGATGATTCTCGATCGGCGATGGTCGAAGAGTACATATGAGCTAACAGTTGCTTTCCTAGAGAGCTATCGGTAGCCCGGCGCCGGCGGAATAGGCAGGGAAACTGGGGCGCTCGCTACCCCGAAAGACCTTAGAACGGCTCTATTCGGGATCAGGACCTCCCCCCTATTGGTGCGGGATACACAAAAATTCACAACCTTGTCCTGTTTTCTCGCGCAACTTCGTATAACTAGTTGTGGTTAGATAAAGGCAATTCCGTGCGTGTCCGTCGGGTGCAGGGTGAATTACCCGAAGTTCCTCAATGAGTCTCAGAATCAATGAGTTACCGGGCGCGTCGCGCTCAGGTATCCCCCGCCGGCAGCTGTTGGCCGTCGCAGCGGGAGGATACATAGGCGGAAAATCGATGTTGGCCGCCGGCAACGATCCGGTAGCGGTCGTCTATGACGCGGCCTTCCAATCCTGGACCCTCAGAAACGACATCTTCCAGGCTGTGCTGCGCTTGAACCCGTCGAGTGGCGTCCTGCAACTCGAAGAATTGCGCAATCTGCTCACGAATGAAGTGTGGCGCTTACCGGCCCGCTCCGGATCGTTCCCGATTTTGGTGGAACTCGCCGACGGTAGACGCCTCTCGAGCGAGAGCCGACTGCTGGTGACCGGCCAGACGATTGGGGGGGCTGAACGGGGCGGCAAGTCGCTGTGTCTCGTGCTGTCGGAAGAAGACAATCCCCTCCAGCTGACCATCTGGTTCACCATCTATCCGGGGCAGGCGGTGCTGCGCCATCAGGCGACGATCACGAATCGGCTGGGGCAATCGGTCATCGTGAAAAAGGTGAACTTTCTCGCCTGGGAGTTTGCGGATGACCGGGCGAAGTACGACACGTTCGGCGTGCACCAATGGGTGGTCATACCGCGCGAGATGAACTTCGATCCGCAGGAGCAGCCGCTCGTGCCCGGCGACCCGGGAATCACCTTGAGCACGGGCTCGGGCGGAAGTTATTGCGCGTGGCTCGCGCTGCGGGATGCGACCGGCCGGGGCTTGTTTGCGGGCCTCGAGTTCAATGGCCGCGCCGACTTGTCGATCCGTCAGGCCGGCGATCGCCTCACTTGGTCGGCCGAGGTGCAAGAGCTCTACCATCCGCTGCGGGCGGGCGCGACCATGGAACTGCCGGCGGCGATGCTGGGCCTCTTTCGCGGCGATTGGGATGAGGCCGGATACCGCACCCAACGTTATGTGGAGGCGGTGCTCGCCCCGCCCATTCCCGACAATAACTTTCCCTACGTGGCCTGGGACTCGTGGGGTTACCTCCAAGAGATCAACGAAACGGTCCTGCGCGAAAATGCCAAAATCGCCGCCGGCTTGGGCATGGAGCTCTTTATTGTCGACCTCGGCTGGGCCACCGGCATGGGCGAGTGGAGGGCCGACGACCATAAGTTTCCCTCCGGACTGCGCGCCCTCTCTGACTATGTCCACGACCTCGGCATGAAGTTCGGCCTGCACTTCGCCTTTAGCGAGGCGGACCCCCAATCGTCCGTGCTGCAACTGCATCCCAATTGGACTTCCACGGAAACCTATAACTTCCACGGCGCCGTCAGCATGTGCCTGGGCCATCAGCCGGCGCGCGATTGGATCATCGAACAGGGCGTGAACCTGGTGCGGGCTTACCGGGTGGACTGGATATTGCAAGACGGGCAGACCCTGGTGAAGCAGTGCAGCAAGACGACCCATTCGCACCATCCCGACAACAGCAACTGGGCCAACTCCGAAGAGGGGCTCGATGTGATCGTGAGCGAAATTCGGCGGCGCACCGGAGTGGTGTGGGAAAACTGCGCCAACGGCGGCAGCATGATGACCTTCAAGATGGCGCGCAACTACGTCACCTCCATCACCAACGACGCTTCCGGCTCCCTGGGCTCGCGCCAAGGCGTCTACGGCGCTACGTTCCCCTTCCCGCCCCGCTTCGCCGACCGCTACATGCCGGACCAGGACCTGGACACTTACACCACCCGCAGCTTCATGTTCGGCGGACCCTGGATCTTCATGAACCGGCTGCCCGAATTGAGCCCTGAACACTTGGCGCTGGCGGCGCGCGAAATTGCGATTTACAAGGCCACGCGGGCCTCGGTGCGCGATGGCCGCGTCAGCCATCTGACGGGGCGTCCGGCGCCGGGCCAAGTGGACGCCATCCAGAGTTACATCGAGAGCCGGGATTCGGCGCTGGTGATCGTCACGCGCGAGTCCGCTCCCAGCAACCGGTACACCCTGCGGTTGCGCAATCTGGTGGCCACACGGCAGTATCAGGTGCGCTTTGAAACGGCCACCGCGCGCTACGTGATGTCGGGCGCGCAGTTGATGACCCTGGGCGTCGAAGTCAGCCTGCCGGAGTTGCGGTCGGCGGAGATTGTCTACGTCGAACCCGCCGGGAAATAAGGGCCCCCTTCAAGCTTCCTTCAAACTTCGCATAGGCGCGCCGATAAGCCCGGCATGAGCGTTGAATTGCAAGAGTTCGATACTGTGGCCGCGACCGGGGCCGCGACCGGGGCCGCAACCGGGGCCGCTGGGAGCCACCTTGAACAGCCTTACCCCACCGGCGGCGAAGTGTCGGCCATGACCCTGATCACCGACGTACGAGCCATCCGCCAACGGCTGGACGGCGTCGAAGTGGCGCTACGCGGCTTGGGCGTACGCATGGAGGAGTTAACTCCGGGGCCCGTTGGCCCGGCGGACCGTGGCAGTTCCGCAGACAGTGGCGCTGCCACTGCCCCGCCCGGATCGCTCGAGGAGCTACGCAAAGCGCTCACCGGCGACTTACAGGCGGACTTACGCAAAAACGCGAAACAATCGACGCTCTTCACCGGGGTAATGTTACTCGTCCTGTTGTCCGGTTTGGGCGGCCTAGGCTGGATGGTGCACCAGCTATCGCAATTGGTGAAGCAATTGGAATAATACTCGTACGAACCCTTAACCCGATCGTCACCTCCCCTTGTCCGGGATGTGCGAATCTGAAAGAGAACCCTTCCGGGTGGCTCCCATCCTTTCCACCGTGATCGAGATACCTGGCCAGTCAGCCCTGTAGACGAAGGCAATCATTCAACAAGCAGCCGGATTCGCCGGCTTACCGAAAGGGATCCATGTTGAAAACGAGTCCCGTAGCTTGGGCAGTCCCGCGAGCGGTGCCTGTACCCGAGGCCTTGAGCTTGTTAAGCTCAAAGCCAGGGGCGGACGAACGAAAGCGAGAAGCGAGAATCATGCCCAATACCAAGACGGTGGTCACGCTGGGTCCGGCTTCGGACTCCCCGGAAACCGTAGCCAACCTGCTCCGCGTCGGCGTCGATGTCTTCCGCATGAACATGTCGCACGGCACGCAGGACGACCATGCGCGGCGCATCCGCACCGTTCGCGCCGTGGCTGCCGAGATGGGCATCGACGCCGGCATTTTGCTCGATCTGCAAGGCCCCAAAATCCGTCTCGGCACCTTTGAAGGCGGCCGCGTGGTGCTCGAAACCGGGCAGCGCTTCACGCTCACCACGGAAACCCGCATCGGCAATCAGGAAGGCGCCAGCACCAGCTACGTGGACTTCGCCAAGGACGTCCGCGAAGGTGACCGCGTCTTGCTAAACGACGGCGCCGTCGAAATGCGCGTCTTGTCGACCAATGGCATCGCTGCCGAGTGCGAAGTGATCGCTGGCGGCCCGGCCGGCGACCGCAAGGGCATCAACCTGCCCGGCGTGCAGGTATCGACTCCGTCGCTAACGAAGAAGGACATGGC
>JBBQQS010000373.1:0-5536 GCA_038215525.1 Bryobacterales bacterium | reverse complement strand
CCACCGAAGCCCGGATCGAGCGGCGCCTCCGCCTGCCCGGCTTGCAGACCACGGCTCAAACTGCCGGTTACTAGAAAGGCCTCATTCGCGGAATCACTCGCCCCACTAGGCAGCGCGGAGCTTGCCATTTCGGCCGGAAGTTCGAAGGAAGTCGACTGTTCGGCGGCGAGGTTGGCCGCCGGGCGGGTTTGTAACTCGAGGGTCCAATCCGCCTTCGCGGTCGGCATGGTCACCGTGCGAGCAGCCGGCGAAAAGCCGAACATCCGCACGGACAAATTCCACGCGCCGGGCCCTAACTCCAATTCGTAAGTGCCATTCTCATCCGTGGTAGTCGCAACGGTTTGTGTCCCCTGCGTGGCCGACACGGCGACGCCCGGCAAGGGCAAGCCTTTGGCGCGAACTTGGCCATTATGGGTGGCCTGCGCCCAAGTGGCCACAGCCGCGGCGAAGATGAAGAGAAGGCGCAACATGCTCCTTAATACAACCCCGCCCTGCGGCAGGAAGTTACTCCTACCGCAAACCCTCCCGTGTCGCCTTTGTCCCCAGTTTTTCAACGATTGCCACGCCATTTGCCACTTTTTAGGGCTTGCCACGAGAGAATCGAAGTTTCCCCTTTACTATTCTTTACGCGTTCGGGTAGACTCTTACCATCCGCTAGCCCCGTTGCGCCATCGCTCCTCCGTCCAGAGCCGAGATCACTCTTGAAAGGTTCGTGATGACGCTCTCCCACAAACAAACTGACTCCCTCGGCCAGCGAGGCTTCTCGCGCCGCCAAATTGGACGCATCGCCAGCATGCTCACTGCGGGGGCGTCGCTCCCCTTTTACAGCGAGTTTGCCATGGCCCAGGAGGCACAGCGCCGCATGATGGGCCGCGCGACGATGCCGCCCGATGCCGTGCGCATCAGCACCAACGAAAATCCGCTTGGCCCCTGTAAGGCTGGCCTGGAAGCGATCTACAAAGTAGCCCCGTATGGCGGCCGCTATTCGCCGCATAACGAAGTAGGTGAATTGGTGCGGGCGATCGCCGAAACCGAAGGCGTGAAGCCGGATTCCATCCAGTGCACCGCGGGCTCCAGTGACCCACTTACTCGCTCGTCCTGCGCTTTTTCTTCGCCCACCCGAAGCTGGGTGATGGCGGACCCGGGCTACGGGGGCGGGGCGCCCAAGTACATCGGCTCGAAAGTAATTCGCGTGCCCTTGCGGGCCGATTTCTCGCACGACGTAGAAGCGATGATCAAGGCCGACCCGAATGCCGGGGCTTATTATGTCTGCAATCCGAACAACCCCACCGGAACGATCACCGCGCGGAAAGATATCGAGTACTTACTCGCCAACAAGAAGCCGGACGCGGTAGTAATCGTCGACGAAGCTTATATCCATTTCTCGGATAACGCCAAGCCGGCGAATGACTTAGTCGCGGCCGACAAGGACGTCGTGGTGCTACGAACCTTCTCGAAGGCCTACGGCATGGCGGGCATTCGCGCCGGCTTCGCCATGGCGCGCCCGGACTTACTCGCGAAGATGAGCGCCTGGGGTAACCCAAGTTTCCTGCCTATCACCGGCACCGCCTGCGCCACGGCTAGTGTGCGGGCGAAAGGATTAGTGGAGGAGCGTCGCGCGATCAACAAACGCATTCGCGAGAATACGTTCGAGTACCTTGAGAAGAAACACGTCTCTTATATTCCCAGCGAATCCAATTGTTTCTTGATGGAAGTGGGTCGGCCAGGCGCGGAAATCGCGAAAGCGCTTACCGAGCACAAGATCTATATCGGCCGCGTGTGGCCGATTTGGCCCACCAAAGTTCGCGTAACGGTAGGGACCCAGGAAGAAATGGATAAGTTCAAAGCCGCTTTCGACAAAGTGATGGCTTAAACCCGCTTACAACCTTTTGACTGATTAGCCCCGCACGCCGCAGTGCGGGGCTAATGTTTCCCTCGTTAGGATCAAGCCGCCCCGTCGCTCTCAAACTTTAAGGAGAGATGATGCGTACCTGGTTCCTGTTTTTCATTTGCGCGGCCTCAGCCGTGTCCCAGTCCTTCCAGGGCTCGCTGCGTGGGCGAGTGGTAGATCCGAACGGTGCCGTCGTTGCACTGGCCAAGATTACGGTGGTGGATGAGGGCACGGCAATCCAGCGCTCCACCCTTACCACGTCTGAGGGAGAATATACATTTTCAGCGCTGACGCCGGCCACTTACACGGTGATTGCCGAGTCAGTCGGATTTAAGCGCTTAGAGACACGCGGCGTGGCGATAGCGACGCAAGCTTCGGTGACGGCGGACCTGCGACTCGAACTCGGGCAAGTTACCGAGTCAGTCAACGTCACCAGCGAAACCGCGCTCATCGATACGGCTACGGCCTCGAACGGCCAGGTAATCGACCGCCAGAAACTGATTGACTTACCAAACCTGGGCCGCAATCCGTTTATGCTTTCGAAGCTCTCCGAAGCCGTAGTGCAAGTGGGGAACCCCAAGTTTAACCGAATGCAGGACCAATCGGGATCTTCGGCGATTTCCATCGCCGGTGGCCCCGTGCGCGGCAATAATTATACGCTCGACGGCATCTCCATCACCGATTCCGTCAACCGCGCGGTCATCATCCCTTCGATTGAAGCGGTGGAGGACATGAAGGTGCAGTCGAATACTTACGACGCCGAGATGGGCCGTACCGGCGGCGGGACTTTCAATACTTTTTTGCGTTCCGGAACGAATCAAGTGCATGGATCCGCCCTGGGCTATGTTCGTGAAACGCCTTGGCTCGCCAATAACTTCTTTTCGAACCGCGCCGGCGCGAAGATTATCAACCAGCCCTTCCGCAACTTTGGCGGGTCAATTGGCGGACCCGTTCGCATTCCCAAGCTTTACGATGGCCGCAATCGCACTTTCTTCTGGATAACGGGTGAGGCTTATCGCCAAACTGAGGCGGCCGGCACGCGCTTGGCCGTGGCCACCGCCCGAGAACGCATCGGCGACTTCTCACAAACGAAAACCGTAATCCCGGGCAGCGACGCACTGCAATTGATTTACGATCCACTCTCGGCGCCCACCGGAGGAGCGCGCACGCCCTTCGCGGGCAATATCATCCCCGGCAGCCGGGTAAGTGCGATTGGCCGCAATATGGCTTCTTATTATCCGCTACCCAACGTTGCGGCCGATCGTTACGGCGCCCTGAACTACGACGCTTCGATTGGCGCTTATAATCGCGCCGACCAAACTACCTGGAAGGTGGATCACGAAGTTACGAAATGGTGGCGTGCTTCGGCATCTTACCTCCATTATGGCAGCCGCGAACCAGCCAACGCCTGGTGGGGCGGCGTGGCCACGCCGAATCAGGCGGTGTTATTTCGCAAAGTGGATGCCACGCAAGTGAACTCGACGCTCACGCCTACCCCCACTACCGTGCTCGCGGTCCGTTATGGCTTCAACCGCTTCCCGAACTTCTCGACGCCAACCAGCCTGGGATTCGATCTCAACCGGCTGGGCCTGCCCGCATCGCTGGCCAGCGCAACGCAGTTCTCGGCATTCCCTAGTATCGCCGTGGGTGGGTTGCAAACTTATGGCGGCGGAACCACAGCCCAGAGCGTCTTTCATTCGAAGAGCTTCAATACCACGGTGTCTAAGTTTCTCGGCAAACACAGCGTGAAGGGAGGTTTTGACTTCCGTCTGATTCAGCACGACGGTACGCCGGCGATTGGCCCCAGCAGTTTTACTTTTAGCGACGTATTTACTCGGAGCCTGCCGAATCAGAACATACAGGGCACCGGGGCGGGGCTCGCGACGATGTTACTTGGTTATCCCACGGATGGCACGATGACGGTGGCGACTAAGTTTTATAACTTCGCCAAGTATTACGCACTCTTTGCCCAGGACGACTGGCGGGTAACCTCCAAGCTTACCGTCAACTTTGGCTTCCGCTGGGAAAACGAAACAGGCCCCGCCGACCAGAACGATAACTTCATCGTTGGCTTTGACACCAAGGTCGCCAGTCCGCTGCAACAGACCGTTCCTGAACCCAAAATCCTCGGCGGCGTAATGTACGCCGGCGCCGGACCCTACGATCGCTACGCGGGCAACCCGAATACCCACAAGTTCTCGCCGCGCATTGGCGTCGCCTACGCGGTGAACGCGAAAACCGCCCTGCGCGGTGGATACGGCATCTTCTGGGCGCCACTGGCGTTCACTTTCCAATCGACGATCGGATATTCGCAGTCGACGCCGATTGTGGGTTCGTTGGACAATAACATTACTCCGGCCACAACGCTCGACAACCCTTATCCGAATGGATTGCTCCGTCCGGTCGGCCCCGGTGGTGGTTTGGCGACGGGCATCGGCCAGGCACTCGCAATTCCCGATAAGGATGCCCGCTCCGGCTATGTGCAACAGTTCTCCTTTGACTTACAGCGTCAGTTGCCTGGTAACTTCGTCCTTGGCGTGGGCTATATTGGCTCGAAGAGCCTGCAACTCGCCCAGGGCGGCCGCAACATCAATCAGTTGGACCCACAATTTCTGCCCCTGGGTAGCACGCTGAACCAGACTGTGCCCAATCCCCTCTTCCAGCGGGGGGGCGTCCTAGGCGTGGGCGGCACGACTATCTCCCGGTCGCAGTTACTGCGGCCCTTCCCGCAATTTACTTCCATCACCCTGGGTAACTCCGACACGAACCGCGCCGTTTACCACGCCATATACATCAAGGTGCAGCGCCGGTTTAGCATGGGGCTTACCGCAATTGCCACTTACACGCGTTCGCAGAACATGGACCAAGCCTACGGCGCTGCGGCGGCCAATGACTTCGCGGCCACCGCTGGCGGTCCTCAGAACGCCTATGCGCCGCGCAACGAGTATGGATTATCCTCCAGCCACACTCCCAATCGGCTCTCGCTCTCCTCCACTTACGAACTGCCATTCGGGCAAGGCAAACGGCTACTCTCCGGGAACCGCTGGGCCGATCTGGCGGTGGGCGGCTGGTCACTCAACGTGGTCAGCGTCATTCAGTCGGGCTACCCGATGTCCATCACCCAGCCGAATGACAACTCCGTCATCGGTGCCAACCATATGCGGCCCAATGCAACCGGCGTCAGCCCGAAGCCGGACCTGCCATTCGATAAGCGCCTCGATAACTGGTTCAACCGCGCGGCTTTTTCCATCGCTCCGCAGTTCACTTTTGGGAACCTCAGCCGCACCACTTCGCTCCGTGGTCCCGGGCAAATCAACTTCGACGTCTCGGTCTTCAAGACGTTTTCGATCGGCGAACGGCTGAAGGCGCAATTCCGCGCCGAATCCTTAAATATCACGAACACGCCCATGTTCTATGCGCCGAACACGGTATTTAGTAGCTCGGCGGCCTTCGGCGTGATCAACAGCCAAGCGAACTTTTCGCGGCTAGTGCAGTTGGGGGTGCGCTTCTTCCTTTAACGCGAACCGATAGGCAGTGCTATCCTGCGGCTTGGATTCATTACTCACCGGCCTCGGCTGGAACGCCCACTGGGAGGCCGCCTTCGCGCCCTTCGCCGAAGCCCACTTAGCGGGCCGCATCCGCTTG
>JBBQQS010000372.1:0-5549 GCA_038215525.1 Bryobacterales bacterium | reverse complement strand
CAATGCCGGCTCATTCGTCACTACCGTTACCAACAACTGCCGGTCGGCCGGTAAATCCAAAATCGCGCGGTTGTCGGCCGGAAAGCCGTCGTTCAACAAAATCCGCGCTTCAAAGGTTCCGCCAGACTTGGTGCGATACTCAAAGGCCACCTGCTGCTCCGTACCCGGCGCCATCGTTAACTGCCGCACGGCCGCCGCGGTACCGCCATAGCGGACCTCCAGTGGCACCAGTTTCGCCCCCGCCGCATCGTTCCGCACCGAAACCAGCACATCCCAATACTCGACATCGCGCCGGGACCGCCGCACGCCAATTCGCCGGATGCCCACATTGTCCACTCGACCCCGTACCGGCAAATAACGCAGCCGACCCGCCTGCACCGGCAACGCGAAATTCTCGGTCTCTGGAATCCGCCCCGCTCCGGCAAAGACAATCTCCCCGGCCCGCACCGCATGATTCCGCTGGACGGACTCCGCCAAGCGCAACGCACCTTCGAGGCGCAGCGCCGAAGCCCCCGGCTGCGATTCGGCAATCGCCTTCCGGACGACTTCGCGCTTGCTCTCAAACGCAGTCGCCGGCGACGCCGCGCCATCCGCCCGGATCACCATCACGCGGTCCGACGCCGGCAACGCGGCCAGCCAAGCCAGCGCCGCTGCCCGCGCCTGATCCATATACACGCCATTGGCCGAGCGAGCCGCCATCCACGCCGACGTATCGAGCACTAACACATGATCCCGGGCGCCGGTCTCCGCCGTTCCCCAACGTAACTGGGCAATGGCCAATAACAGCAGTAACAAGCTGAGTAACTGCAGTAACAAACTCCAAGGCTGCTGAATCTTTTTCCGCTGCTGCCGTTCCGTCGGCATCTCGGCCGGGCGCCAGAAACGAAATGTCCCCACCAGGTGCTTTTGCTTAGACCGGTCGAGTAAGTACAGCGCGACCACCACGCCCGATACCGCCGCAAACGCGCCCAGAAACTCAAACAAACTGAGGTTAAAGAAAAACACTTAGCCGCGCAGCCCTTCCGGCGGACGCATCACGGGTCCAAAAATCGCGTCTTCCACCGGCATCGACGTCGGAATGCCCGCATAGCGCCCGCCATTCCGCAGCGCTAGCTTCTGGATCTGATAGGCGTAGTTGTCAAAGGCCTTGGTATATTCCGCGCGCGCTGCATCGTCGAAGGAGATCTCCATCTCCTCGCCCGTTTCGGCCTGGGTCAAAGCTAACTCGCCACTCCAAGGGGGCGTCCGGTCTTCGTCGGCCCATAACTGAATGAGAAGTAACTCGTGCCCGAAGTCCGATAAGTACTGCAACGGCTTGACACAGTCTTCGTCATCCAGAAAATCGGAAATTACAATGACTAAGCCGCGCTGCGGATTCTCGGAGATAAATTTCCGCGTCATATCGAAAAAATGCGTCTTGCCGCCGGGCTGCAAAGCCCGTAAGTAATTCGCCACCGGCGCAAACTGGTGCCGCCCGCCGCCGCACCCGATGGAATCGCCTAAAGTTTCGCGAAATGGCTGGATCGACATAGTATCCAGACGCACTAGGGCTACATAAGTGAGCGCCGCCGCCAGCCGCCGCGCGTAATCGAACTTCGCCCCCGTCGTCATCGACTGCGAAATATCCAACAGCAGACGCACGGGCACCCGCGGCTCCACCTGAAACATCTTCAGGAACATCTTGTCGAGGCGCATATAAGCCCGCCAATTCACTGCCCGCAGATCGTCGCCCTGGTGAAAGTTCCGATGGTCCAGAAACTCCTGCCCCGGCCCCGCAAAGCGCGAAGCGTTGTGCCCGCCCACCAGCCCGGGAAAGCTCTTCCGCCACCGGATGGTTAGTCGCTCGAGTTTCTCGAGAAATGCGCGATCAATCTGAAAATCGTCGGCCAACGCTTTGCTCCTTAGTTCCTAGTGCAAACCCGGCACTAAGCAGCTACTTTGGTCCCTTCGATAATCTTGGTCAATACGGTCTCCGGCGTCTGGCCATCGGCATGGGCGTCGAAGTTCAAAATCACCCGGTGCCGCAAGACGCTCGCCGCCACCGCCATCACATCGTCGGTGCTGAGGTTCATCCGGCCCTGCATAAGTGCCAGCACCCGCCCGCACTCCACCAGCGCCTGGGCCCCGCGCGGCGAACTCCCGTAGCGGATATATTTTTCCGCCAGAGGATGCGTCGTCGCACCGCCCGGTTGCGTCGCCAGCACCAGGTCTACGGCAAAGTGCTTCACGTGCGGCGCCACCAGGACGTCCCGGCAGAGCTTCCGCAGCTTCAAAATCCCGTCCCGGTCCACCTGCGCCGATAGCTCTGTCTCCTCGCGCTGGATGGTCCGCTCCACAATCAGGGACAGATCGGCCCGCGTCGGATACTGCACCAGGATCTTCATCAGGAAACGATCGAGTTGCGCCTCGGGCAGCGGATAGGTCCCTTCCATTTCGATCGGGTTCTGGGTGGCCATCACGAGAAACGGGGCCTCGAGTTCATGCGTCACGGTGCCGCTGGTGACGGTGCGTTCCTGCATCGCCTCCAGCAGCGCCGATTGCGTCTTCGGCGTCGCGCGGTTGATCTCGTCCGCCAGCACCAGATGCGAGAAGATCGGCCCGTGTTGGAAGCGCAGGTTCTTGTGGCCTTTCTCGTCGGTCTCCACAATCATACTGCCGACAATGTCGGCCGGCATTAGATCGGGAGTGAACTGGATGCGGCTGTATTTCAGGTGCAGCACCCGAGCTAGCGTGCGCAGCAACGTGGTTTTCCCTAGGCCGGGTACGCCTTCCAGTAGCACGTGACCACCGGCGAGCAGGCAGATCACCACCCCATCGACTACGTCTTGTTGGCCGACGATTACCTTGCCGATTTCGCTACGAACGCGATTCAGTTGGCTTACAGCGTCAGCGAGAGCAGAATCAATTGACACCTCACCATTCTAATGGGTAACCGCTAGGCCTTGCGGCGGGGGGGAAAGATAAAGTCTGAAAAAGGCTCACCGGCCGCGGCCAAATGGGCTTTCCAGAGCGCCCCGTAGCTGGCCGTAAGGTATTCTTTTTCGGCAAATCCCAAGCGTTTCGCCATCCGATCGATCCAAACCGCCGGCCCTTCCAGTTCCAAAAATGGCCCGATTGGCGTCTCATCCAGCATTGCCTGCCCCCGCTCCCGCTCACGCGCAAACACCGTCCGGTACTTGTCGTAGCGAAAAGTCGGCCCGTATCCCAACCGCCCCAAGATCTCTAACGTCGCCGCCAGATTCGTCGTCCCCACTTCCAACTCTTCCCGCACCTTATGCCGCCCGTCCGTCGAGCCTTTCCCTTTATAGGTGACGATCGTCGCCCCATTCGCCTGCCGCACCCGCAGCACCAGACCCACCGGACGCAGCGTCGCCGGAGAGGTATCGAGCAGCAGATTTCGTTCGAGATGCCGAGGGGTGGACACCGCAAAACCTTGTTGAACTAGCAGGCGTTTAGCGGCCGCCAGCGTCGTTAGACGAAGCTTGATCTCAATTTCCAGCAAGGGTGTGAAATGGATGGTGGGCTCGAGATGACTCGAACATCCGACCTCTTCCGTGTCAAGGAAGCGCTCTAACCAACTGAGCTACGAGCCCGAAACTTCATAATATCATGAAGCGTGATTCGCTTCGACAAACAAACTATCGTCGTCACCGGTGGAGCCTCCGGCATCGGCGCCGCCACGGTCAGCCTGCTAAGGGAACTCGGAGCCCAGGTCCACGTCTTCGACCTGCCCACGGTCGACGTCACCCAACGCCACACCCTCGAAGCCGCCTTCGCCGGGCTCGAAACCATTGACGCCGTCGTCGCCAACGCCGGCATCGGCCGCAACATGCCCCTTGCCGACACCACGGACGAGTTCTTCGCCCGCACCCTGGACGTCAATCTCACCGGAGTCTTCCGCACCGTCCAACTCGCCGCCGCCTGCATGAAGGCGCGCCGCCGGGGCTCCATTGTCCTTACCGCCTCCACCAACAGCTACGATGGCGAAGCCGACCTGATCGCCTACAACGCCAGCAAGGCCGGCGTCCTCGGCATTCTGCATACGGCCGCCAATGAGCTTGGCCCGTATGGCATCCGGGTGAACGCCGTCTGCCCGGGGCTTATCCGCACCCCTCTCACCCAATCCCATTTCGCCCAACCCGAGACCTTGAAAGAGTATTTCCGCGCCATCCCCCTGGGCCGCGGCGGCGAGCCGGGCGAAGTGGCCCAAGCCATCGCCTTCCTCGCGAGCGACGCTGCCAGTTACATCACTGGCGCGACTCTCCTGGTGGACGGCGGCCAAATGTGCGCCAAATTCAGCCCCTGGAAGGACCAGAACGCCGAATTCCTCACTGACCATTGGGCGCTGCGCTAACACGAAAGAGGGGAAGCCCACAGGGCGCCCCCTTTTTCCAAAAACTCGAAACGAAACTTAGCCGTTGACGACCTTCTTGAGCCGCGTCTTGTCCATCGAAATTGTGCGCCGATTGTGGCGCGTCTCGCGCATGCGCTCGCTGGCCGCTTCCACCGCTTCTTCGAACGTCTCGCCGTTGGCCTCGGTCGCGCCCCAGCTGAACATCACGGAGAAGTTGCCCAAGGACCGCAACTGGAAGTCCCAGAGGCGTTCGGAGAGGCCGTTTAAGCGGCGCTGCGCCACCGAACCGCTCTCATCGGCAAACACCAGGACAAACTCATCGTCGGCCGACCGGCAGCCGAAGAACTCGCTGCCATTCGGCGCCGTGATGAGCGACTTCACCAATTGATTGACGCTCTTGGCCAATTCCTCCGCCGCCGGACGGCCCGAAGCCTCCTGCAGCCGCTCATAGTCATTGATCCCGATCGACACCACCAGGCCGGTAAAGCTCGCCTTATCGCGCTTGAGGAAGTCGAGCGTCGCCCGGTCGTTCATTCCGCTCGGCAACACCAAAACGCCCGGCTCGTGGGGCTCTTGGGCCTCGGCCTGCGCCGGCGCGACTTCTTCCGGCGCGACTTGTTCGGGCGCCACAGCCGGCTCGGCATTCACGGCTGCCATCAAGCTGTCGAAGGACTCGAGCGGCGCAGGCGCCTCGACTTCGCCCAAATCGGCCGCCGTGAGGAAATCCAGGGGGGCCGTCACCGGCAGCGGCTCTTCCTCGGTCACCATCTCTGCCATCGGAGCCGCTTCTACAGGCACCTCCTCCAACGGTTCTTCCACCTCCGGACCCGATTCCACCGGCGAAGCCACGCTGTTATTCAGCACCCTGATCCGTACCACCGGCTCGGTCTCCCCGGGAATCTCGGCGATCGGCGCCGGCACTTCGGCAATCGGCTCATCCAAATGCCGCTGCATTTCGAGCTGCGCCGCCTTGGCCAAACTAGCTGGCGTATCGAACAGGCTGCGCAAAGTCTCGCGCACGGGCTCAACAATCACGATCGGCTCTTCCACCGCGGATATCTCGGGAACCAAGGTCGGAGCCGGGGGCTCGGCATGCCACGTCGCCTGGCGCCAATCAGGCTCAAGAGCGGCCGGTGCGTCGGGCATGCTGACCAAGGGGACTGGCACGTGGGGCACTGGCACGTCGGCTAGGGGC
>JBBQQS010000371.1:0-5562 GCA_038215525.1 Bryobacterales bacterium | reverse complement strand
ACCCCCTACGGCCGCGTCGTCGCCATCGATGCCACCACCGGCAAAGAGGTCTGGGCCTTCGCGCTCCCCGGCGGCGGCGGCGCTTCCACCCGCGGCGTCGAGTATTGGCCCGGCGAAGGACGCACCGCGCCCCAGATCGTCTTCGGCACCGGCGACGGCCGCCTCATCTCGCTCGACGCCCGCACCGGCAAGCCCAACGACAACTTCGGCGACAACGGCGTCATCAACCTGAACACCGAAGCCATCATGCGTGGCCTCCCCGGCCGCAACGGACTCACCACGCCGCCCATCGTCTATAAGCACCTCGTCATCACCGGCGGCACCACCCAGGAGAACCCGCCCCTCGGCCCCGCCGGCGACATTCGCGCCTGGAATATGCACACCGGCAAACTCGCCTGGACCTTCCAATCCGTCCCCCAAGCTGGCGAAAAATTCAATGACACCTGGGCGGCCGACAGTTGGAAAAATCGCACTGGCGTCAACGTCTGGGGCTTCCTGACCGTCGACGCCGAGCGCGGCATCGTTTACCTGCCCTTCGGCGCGCCCTCCGTCGATCAATACGGCGGCGACCGTGCTGGCGACAATCTCTTCAGCACCAGCCTCGTCGCCGCCGATGCCAACACCGGCAAATACCTCTGGCATTTTCAACTTACTCACCACGACATTTGGGACTATGACCTCACCGGCGCCCCCGCCCTCTTCGACATCAAGCGCGCTGGCCGCACCATCCCCGCCGTCGCCGCCACCAACAAAGCCGGCATGTTATTCCTCTTCGATCGCGTTACTGGCAAGCCTATATACGGCGTCGAAGAGCGCCCTGTCCCCCAAAGCGAGGTGCCTTTGGAGCGCACCGCCAAAACTCAACCCTTCGCGCTCAAGCCCGGTCCGCTCTCCCGCATGTCGATGACTGCCGCCGACGTCGCCACGGTCACTCCCGAACACGAAGCGGCGTGTAAGGCACTCATCAAAGACATGCAACTCGGCGGACCCTACTTACCCGTCAGTTACAATCGCCTCGGCGTCCGTTTCCCTGGCAATCACGGCGGCGTAAATTGGGGTGGCACGTCGTTTCATCCGCAGTTGGGTTACTTATTTATCAATACCAACGACTTAGGCCAAGTATCTGGCCTGAAGGACCGTACCAACACCGAAGGCCGTGCCATCGCCCGCGGCATGGGCAATCGCGTCCACCCCGAAGGCCCCTACGAAGGCATCGGAGGCGGACGCTTCAGCATTCCCGGTAAGAACGGCTCCACCCAGCAGTTGCCCTGTCAGCAGCCCCCCTGGGGCCAACTTACTGCCGTCAATGTAAATACCGGCGAGTTCGCTTGGCGCGTGCCCCTGGGAGTTACCGATAGCCTGCCCGAAGCCAAGCAAAACACCGGCCGCCCCGGCAACGGCGGCACCATCGCCACCGCTGGCGGACTCGTCTTTATCGGCGCCACCGATGACGCCCGTTTCCGCGCCTTCGATGCCAAAACGGGCAAAGAGTTATGGACCTTCAAATTAGGCGGCGCCGCTGAAGCCACTCCCATGACCTATCAGGGCCGCGACGGGCACCAGTATGTCGTCATCACCGCTACCGGAGGCGGCTTCTTCAATAACCCCGTCACCGACGACAGCGTTATGGCGTTTGCTTTGGAACCGCCAAAGTAAAGTCCGGCGCCGGGTCGCCGAAGATATGGTGGTTAAACCAGAGTAAGTTGTGCAGCAACACGGCCTGCATCTCTTTGGGCTTCGTGATCCCGTGGCCGAAACCCTTGTAGACGATCATCTCCACCGGCACATCCCGATCCTCCAAACCTTGCCGCAACTCATAAGCATTGGCGATGGGCACCCGCTTATCGAGTTCCCCATGCTGAATCAAGGTGGGCGTGCGTGCGTTCTGGATCGTGGTCATCGGGGAAGTCTTGGCATAGATCGCCGGGTCCGCCGCGGGGTTCGCTCCCAAGTAACTAATAGTGAATGGCGTAATATCTGTGTTGTAGTAGTAAGTCGCCCAATTGGAGATGCCCGCCCCGACACTGACGGCTTTAAACTTCGTCGAGTGCGTCGTCAAGAAGGCGGAAATGTAGCCGCCTTGGCTCCAACCCATCACCCCCACCTTGGCCGCGTCCACCCAGCCCTGCTTCACCAGATAGTCGACGCCCGATTCGACATCCCAGGCATCGCCCACGCCTAAGTTACGGATATTCAATTGGCGGAACTTCTCGCCGTAGCCGGCCGAGCCGCGATAGTTCACCCGCAGCACCAACGCGCCGCGTGCCGTCCACAGGTCAATCGGATAGTAACGCGCATGCACCATTTGCGGCCGGTCGATGCCCGTGGGCCCGCCATGGATCACACACAGCAAGGGATACTTCCGTGACGGATCAAAGTCCTTCGGCTTACTCAGCACACCCTCGATCTCTGCCCCATCCTGGCTGCGCCAGCGGATTACTTCGTCGCGTGGCAAAGTCCACCCGGCCGTCTGCGCCGTCGTGTCGGTCAACTTGCGCGGCTGCCAGTTACTCAAGTTCGTCGTATACACTTCGCTTAACTGGTCCGCTGTGGCCCCCAAAAACACCGCCTGCTTGCCATCCTCGCTCAGCGACAGTCCCCCTGCCAGCGACGCCTTCGAAATCTGTGCTATCTTCCCCGTCTGCGGGTCCAACCGGTAGGCCTGCATCTGTGTCCGCTGCAAAGCCGTAAAGTAAATGCCGTCCTTCTTCCACGCCGCGACCGTCGGATTCTCATCGAAGCTATCCGTAAGTGACCGTGGCGCGCCGCCACTTACCGGCACGATCGCCAAGCGGACGTTGTTACTGCTATAAGCTTTCGCATTCCCCATCGCCGAAGCGAACACCAGCAACGCCCCATCCGGCGAATACTGCGGCGCCCGGTCCGGACCCGGCAAATCCACCAGCTTCTTTACCTCTTTGCCCTCGACCGTCAGTAAGTAGATATCCGAAGTATGGCCCTGTATCAAATCCGGATTCCGCGTCGCCGAAAAAGCGATCCGCTTCCCATCCGGTGACCAGTCAAAACCACCCACCGAGTATGCCGTTCCCGAAGTCAGCGGCGCGCCCGCCTGCGGCGCGTTCAAAGCCTCCGCCACCTTCAACAGCCACAGGTGCGCGTAAGCATATTCTTTACGCACCACATCGAACTCGCCCAAACTCTTCTTCCGCTCTTCCGATCTCTTCGGCGCCGCCGTAAAGACGATCGTCTCGCCGTTCGGGGCCCATTCGAAGTTGCCCACCGCCGTCTCACTCTTAGTCAGTTGCACCGCCTCGCCGCCTTCGGGCGAGATCGCGAAGATCTGATTCTTGCCCCCCTCGCGATCGCTCAGGAAAGCCAGCCACCGGCTATCGGGTGCCCAATGCGGCTCCGTCGAAGACTTCTTCGCCCGCGTCAACTGACGACCTTTGCCTGTCGCCACCTCCGTCACAAAGATCTGCGTCAGAAAGGCGTTTTGCTCAAAATCCGTCTCGCTTTGCGTATAGGCAACAAAACGAGCATCGGGCGAAATCTGCGCCGAAGCGATCGTTTTCAGCTTCAATAGGTCATCGAGCGTCGGGGTTGCGGCTACCGCGCTGAGGCCAATTAAAAAAAGGAAGAAGCGCATGGAAGGGAGTATAGCGTGGACCCTATGATCTAATCATCAAGAGATCCTATGCTCGCCGTCACCACCGTCCTCTTAATCACCTTCGCCCAAACTTCGCCCGACGTCAAAGAGACTTACACCAAACTTTGCTCCGGCTGCCACGGCGAAGATGCGCGCGGTACCCAACAAGGCCCCGGCCTCGCCGGAAATCTAAGCCTCCGCCGCCGTTCTGCCGCCAGCCTGCGCAACGTGATTGTCCGTGGCGTTCCGGCCGCCGGCATGCCCGCCTTCAATCTGCCCGCCTCCACGGTCGACGCCTTGGTGAACCTGGTGATTTCGCTCAACGCCAGCGCCTCCGAGGCGAAGGTGCCCGGTGACCCGGCCGCCGGCCGCGCTTTCTTCGGTGGCACCGGTAAGTGTGCCACCTGTCACATGGTCTCAGGCGAAGGCATCGCCATCGGCCCTGACCTCTCCACCGTCGCCCGCCGCCTCACGGTCGACCAACTGCGCGACTCTCTCCAGCAACCCTCCGTCCAAATCGTGCCCGGTTACGGCCTAGCCACCCTCGCTTTGAAAGACGGCCGTACCCTCCGTGGCCTCCTCCGCAACCGCAGCAACTACGACGTCGTGCTCCAGGATCTCGCCGGCCGCCTACACCCCACCCCGCTCGACACCGTTGCCAAGCTCACCGAAGAAAAGTCTTCCCTCATGCCCGCTGTCAAAGCCACTCCGCCAGAGTTACAAAACCTTCTCGCCTACCTCAGCGGGCTGAGCGGAGTTACTCGCCTCACCCAACCCTCCGCCAATTCCGCCGGCGTCGACTTCGCCCGCATCATGAATCCCAAGCCCGGCGACTGGCTCACTTACAACGGCAACCTCAGCGCCAACCGCTACAGCCCGCTCAAACAAATCAACGCCGCCAACATTAATCAAGTCACCCTCAAATGGAGTTTCTCCATTCCCCTCTGGGCCCAATTTCTGCCGGACACGCCTTACTATCGCGAAAACATGCGGTACTTCGGGCTCGAGACAGTACCGATCGTGGCCGACGGCATTATGTATGTCACTGGCCCCAATCAAGCCTATGCGCTCGATGCCCTTACGGGACAGCAGATTTGGCAATACTCGCGCCCGCGCACTCCCGGATTAGTCTCCGATCCTTCGCTCGGCACCAACCGTGGCGTCGCCATTCTGGGCGACAACATATTCTTCGTTACCGACAACGCCCACTTACTCGCCTTCAATCGCACCACTGGCAGCTTGGTTTGGGAAGTAACGATGCCCGACGAGCCCCAGAAATATGGCGGCACCATCTCGCCCTTAATTGTGAAAGATATGGTGATCGCCGGAGTTGCCGGCGGTGACTGGGGCATCCGCGGCTTCTTAGATGCCTACAACGCCAGAACCGGCGAACGAGTCTGGCGCCACTGGACCGTCCCCACCGCCGGCGAACCGGGCGTCGAAACCTGGCAAGGTACTTCTTACCAACTCGGCGGCGGTAGCACTTGGCTTACTGGCTCCTACGACCCAGGCACCGACACCCTCTACTGGGCCACCGGCAACCCCTGGCCCAATTCCGACGACCGCGAGCGCGGCGGGGATAATTTATACACCAACTGCGTCCTCGCCCTTGATCCGGCCACTGGCAAGCGCAAATGGCACTATCAATTCACCCCGCACGACGTCCACGACTGGGATGCCACCGAACCGAATGTCCTAGTCGATACCACTTACCGCGGTAAGCCCCGTAAGTTACTCCTGCACGCCGATCGCAATGGCTTCTTCTACGTCTTCGACCGCACCAATGGCGACTTACTCCTAGCCAAATCCTTCATGCGGAAATTAACCTGGGCCAGCGGCATCGGCCCCGATGGCCGCCCGATTAGGTTACCCGATGGCGACCTTAGCTGCCCCGAACACGCCACCAATTGGAACGGTACGGCGTTCAGCCCCACCACGCGGCTTTATTATGTAAT
>JBBQQS010000370.1:0-5572 GCA_038215525.1 Bryobacterales bacterium | reverse complement strand
GCGCGTCGAAACACCCCCTGGCTATGCCACCCGCGGCGTCGACTTCATGGCCGCCATCGAAGGCCTTACCGTGCTCGCCGACCGTACCGCCCGCATCGTCGTCAACGAGCGCACCGGCACCATTGTGATGGGCAAGGAAGTTAAGATTTCGCCGGTCGCGATCATGCACGGCGCGCTCAGCATCGAAATCCAAACCATCTTCGACGTTAGCCAACCGGCGCCTCTGAGCCAAGGCATCACCACCGTGGTGCCCAATACCACCGTCGCGGTGAAAGAGGAGAAGGCCAAGTCGCTGGTGCTGAAAGGCGGCGCGACGGTGGAAGAGTTGGTGCGCGCCCTACAGTCGATCGGCGCCACGGCCCGCGACGTGATCGCGATCCTGCAGAACCTCAAAGCCGCCTCGGCGCTTGAGGCCGACCTCGAGGTCATCTAACCCATGGGAATGACGCCCATTATGTCCGGCTTCGCTTCCAACGACCTGGCAAGCAAAAACAAGCCCGAACGTATCGCCGCCGCCGCGAAGGAATTTGAGGCCGTGCTGATTGAGCAGATGCTGCGCGAATCACGCGCCAGCGCTGGCTTGGGCGAGGAGCCCGACGAAGCCAGTTCCTCGCTACGCGACATGGCCGATCAGCAATTTGCGCGAGTCATCGCCGGTCAAGGCGGCTTCGGAATCACCAAGCTCCTGCTCGAAGGCCTCAACAAAGGCGATCTTTCGCCGCCGCCGGCCAAACCTTAGAAGAACTTCTCGTTCTGCACCGCACGCACGCGCGGCGTATTCGTGCGGCCTTGCTCATCGTCACCCAAGGTCACCGTCACCGTCTGATCGCGCTTCTCACGCACAATCACCAAATTGAGCGTCTTGCGATCGCCCCGCTCGCGCGCCACGTCGGAGGGCGATTCCACCGCCTTATCGTTCACCTTCGTAATCACATCCCCAACCTTCAAACCCGCTTTCTCCGCCGCCGAACCCTTCGTCACGGACCGTACCAGCACACCCTGCTTCACGCCAAAGAACTCCGCCAATGCCCCCTTCAAGCCTTCGGCTTCGATACCCATGGCGCCGCTGCGCCACGACACATAGGGCCGCGGCATCTCCATCGCTCTCGGCATCGGCACGGCCGGAATCATCAGCGTCCGGTCGCCGTTGATCGTCCAGCTCTTGCGCTGCGCCATCTTCGCGGTTACCGTCTGCGGGTCTCCGCCGCGGCTCACACTCAGCTTCGCCTCGCGGCCCACCGGCAGTTCGCGCACCATCCGCACAAACTGCTCCACGCCTTCAATCCGCTGCCCGCTCATTTCGAGCACCACGTCGCCCTTATGCAATCCAGCTCGCGAGGCGGGCGAATCTTCTTCCACCGCCGTCACCTCCACGCCGCGCTCTTCCTTCAACTTCAACTCCCGCGCCCGCGCGCTGTCGACGTCCTGTACCCCAATGCCCAGGTAACTGCCGCTCCCCGCACTAGTGAACTGAAGCACCCGCGCCGCCTGAGCTGGCGGCGGCACCGGCGGCACCGGCGGAACGGGCGGAACTTGCGCGAAAGCCACACCCAGCGCGGCCCCCGCCAGTGAGACCAAGGCGATCACCATCGGACGAGTCAGTCGGAGTAACATAACAAACCTCACTAAGTATCGAGTTACGGTTTCAGGCGGCGTAAGTGAATGGCGCCGCCGGAGGTGACTAAGTCGAGCAGAGGACCGCCTCCATTGAGCCGGCCCTCGGCAATCATGCCATGCCAACGGTCCCGCCGGCCTTGGAGCTCGCCGAATTCAGAAACAATCTTTGGTGCCATCGGGTCACCGGCGCCTTCGCCCGGCTCAGTTCTCGCCCTTACCGTTACTGCTAAATTCGACGGCAGATACAAGATAATGTCACCTTGTTTCGCAGCCAAAAGCGAGTTCCCCATCGTCGCGCCCGCGCGCACCTCGGCCAGGATCATGCCGTTGGCGGTCACCGCCCGCACACGGCCATCCACGCCCTTCAGCCGAATGGAACCCGCGCCCGATTCGCACTGCACGCCGTGGCCGCCCGCCACTTCAATCGTCCCGCCCGTCGTCGACGCCGACACCGCGCCGCCCGCGTGCGCCACCTCAATCACGCCGCCGCCCGAATTGGCCACCACCTCGCCCGCCGCGCGCTCCACATGGATACTGCCGCCGGCCGTCGACGCCCGCAGCCAACCTTTGGCCTCGCGCACCCAGATCTCGCCGCCGCCGGTCGAAAACTCGGCGTTCCCGCCAATCGTGTCCACCCGAATCGTACCGCCGCCGGTCCCGCAATTCATCGACCCGCCCACGCGCCCCAACCGCATTTCGCCGCCCGCCGTCCGCGCGATCACATCTTGCCCAATCGCGTCCAAGCGCACCGTGCCGCCACCGCTTTCGACAAACACCGTGCCGTCCAGTTCGGTCGCCTCCACGTCACCGGTACGCGTTTGAATCGAGGTTTGCCCGAGCGAGCGCGGCACCGTAAGGTCGAGCGTCAGTTCCGGCAGTTCGCCATCCGGCGCCACCACATCCACCATCACGATAGGGCCCTGGCGCTGCATCGCCACCAGCACCGGATCGAGCTTGGCCTTGGCTGCGGACGCGTTCGGGGCCTTCACCCGCTTGGTGAGGGTCACCGCGACGCCGTGCATGCCGCGCTCGCCCCGCACCCGCACGCGGCCCCGGGCCGTGATCTGCAAGCGAGCCACTCCGTCGGCTGACGTGCGCAAGGTGGTGACTTGTTTCCAGTAAGCGCCATCGGCCACCACGCCGTCGGCGCTCCACATCGCGAGGGTACCCATTATGGAGTGGCGAAATGCCCCCTCAGCCGCCGGCAACCCTACGAGGCAAGATAGAGCCCAGCAGGCTAGGCCCCGCATTGGCCTAAAAGATCTCCGCAGAGGCATTGGCCAGGCGCAAGGCCTTCTCACAACGCTCCCGGACATAGCCGTTCTCTTCGCGCCGCATCAACTGCTGCAACATGCCCACCATTTGCGCATCGAGCGCCCGCGGTGAATTTTCGGTCAACAAATCGATCGCCTGCGTCCGGATGCCGGGGTTGTCGTCGGCGCCCAACACCCGCAGCAACGCCTGCCGCGTGTCCTTCTCGCCGGCGTGCCGCCGCAAGCCTTCCAGCGCCTTCAAGCGCACACCCGCGTTGGGGTCGCTCTCGAGCGCAGCTACCAGGGCCCGCCGCACGTCGAGCGTCCCCGCCCCACCTTGCAGCAAGGCCACCGTCTCGGCCCGCAAACCCGGGTCGCTCGCCTCGCGCGCCGCCGCCAGCAGCCAGCGCTGCACCTGCGGATCATCGGCCCGCCCCGCCACCACCCGCGGCCGCGTCTCGTCGAGGACAATCCTCACGTTACCCGCCGCATCCGCTTCCACATACCGCACCCGCGCCGTCGCTTCGGCGATCGTCTCGTTACCCGGCGCTCCCGGCAGCCGCGCACCCAGGTAACCCACGGCCACCAAGGCCAACCCCAGCGCTGGCTTCGCCACCCAGCCCCAATGAATCCCCTCGCGCAGTTCATTCCACCAGCGCCGCACCCGGCCCTCGGGAGCGGCGGCCGGCAAATTGGCCCGTAACTGCTGCCGGCACTTTACCAGTAAATCGGCCGGCGGCTCCACCTTCGCCAGCGCCACCGAATCATGCCACCCGCGCTCGGTCTCAAACGCCGCCCGGCACTCCGCGCAACCCGACAGATGGCTCTGTACCGCCTCTTCCTCACCGAACGACAACTCGCCATACAGCAGCAGCGAAAGACTTTCCCGAACCTGTTCACAGGCAAGTTTCATACAAAATCTCCCAACGCCACGCGCATCTTCTGGGTTACCCGAAATAGGCAATTTTTCGCCGCTTCCTCGCTGGTGCCCAGCGCCTCGCCGATCGCCCGCAGGCGCATCCCCTCATAGTGGCGCATCTCAAACACCATCCGCTCGCGGGCCGTCAGTTCGCCCAACACGCGATCGATGCGCTGCCGCAGTTGCCCGCTCACCAACGCCCGTTGCGGATCGATACTGGCGCGGGTGTCACCCGTCAGCTCCGCCCGGTCACGCGGACCTTCGGCCGTCTCGATCACCGTTGACTCTTCCTTCCGCACCTTGCGCTTCCGCAGCAGGTCGAGACAAAGGTTCGTCACAATTCGATAAAGCCACGTGTGGAAACTGCAATCGAAACGGAATTGGTGGAGGTTCTTGTGCACCCGCAGGAACGCTTCCTGGTAGATATCCTGGGCGTCGTCAGGCGACCGCAGAAGGCTATAGGCCAGTTTCAACACACTCTGGTCATACCCCCGAACGAGCCGTTCAAAGGCGTCCTGATCGCCAGCTTGGGCGGCCCGAATGAGCGAGGCTTCATCCAGGTTCACCGCCAGCCGGGTTTGTCCCGTGAGCGCTACGCGAGTTTCTCCATTCAACACCTCTATTCGACGTAGCGTGTGAAAAAACGTCACGCCCCAGTGTTCACAATTTCCCAACTTTGGGACGACCTACCTTTACCTCAATCGAATCAACGCTTTGTCTAGATCTCCATCATCCCGCGCTCGCTCTCTTAGCTGCGCTGACGCTGAAAATTAGCTTAGCGAACGGCGAACCCCTCCGGCACTTTGCCATCAACTGTGCCACAAACTGTGCCATAACAGGACGATGGCCATGACCGAACAGCAGTTGCGCGAGCGGCTGCGAAAGATTGCCGCGCTCTTCGCTGGCGCCAAAACACAGGGCGAGCGCGAAGCCGCCGCCGCCGCCATGGCGCGCGTGAGAGTGTCCCTGGACTCGCTCAGCCCCTCCGCCCCGCCACCGCCCCTCTTCAGCGACCCAACCTACACCGGCTTCACCGGCTACACCGAGCCCCTCATCGAAATGCAGTTCAGCCTCGGTGACCCCTGGCAGCGCCGCCTTTTCTCGGCCCTCTGCCGTCGCTACGGTCTGTCGCCCTTCCGCTATCGCCGCCAACGCCACACCACGCTCATGCTGCGCGTGAAGCAGTCTTTCCTCGACCGGATCCTCTGGCCCGAATACTGCGCGCTGCGCGAAGCCTTGAACGAATACCTGCTTGAAGCCACCGAACGCATCATCCGCGAAGAGGTCTTCGCCGACGCGAGCGAGGCCCAGGAACGCTCCGGCTAAACGCCTCGCATCTTCAGATCCTCCTAGCCCACAGCGTGAGCTGTGGGATGACGTCACGATACACCACCCCACAGCTCACGCTACGGGCTAGAGACTAAACAACAGGGCCAAACCCTCATCGCCGCGGACCACTCTCCACGTTCTTGCGGATCAGTAACAGTTGTTTCCTGATCTGGCGCGGCAACTGCCATTCGAATAACTTCCGCTTCCAGCCCGCGAAACCGCCGCCGCGTAGCATGTCCAGCCGCGACCGGTTCACAAAAATCAAATAACTCTGCCCGCCCGGCGCATCGGCCACCAGCGTCAAACTCAATGACCCGTCAAAGTAATGATTCGAGCGGATTCGCGTCGAAGCGATCACCACCACCGCCGGCTGTGGCTTGCGGATCGTAATGTGAAACAAGTTGATCAATGGCTTCAAGCCAAAACCATACCGCTCGCGCGACCAATACAGAAA
>JBBQQS010000369.1:0-5595 GCA_038215525.1 Bryobacterales bacterium | reverse complement strand
GGTGTCGCTCTCGCCGGCTTCTCGCTCCAAGCCCTTGCCGCTGGATTGCAACAGGCCGAAGACTTCATGCTCTTGCCCCGCTTCGAAGAGATCTCCATCGACCGCGGCGTTCTCGCCTTCACCGCCGGCCTTGCCCTGCTTACCGGCGTCCTGTTTGGGGCGGCTCCCGCTTGGTTCGGTGCTCGCAGCGGCGTCGGGCCCTTTCACGCTCGTGGCAATCTCTCCTCTGCTGGCGGCCGCTCGTTCACCGTTACCGCTCAGATCGCGCTCGCCCAGATCCTGCTCATCGGTGCCTTGCTCCTCGCGCGCAGCTTTTGGAACCTTCAACAGCTGGACCCCGGCTTCACCCCCGCCCAGGTTCTCGCCGCCCAAGTCCGTGTCAACGGCGCCCGGCCCGCTACCGCTTTGATCGCCCAAATGGTGGAGAAAGCCGGCCACTTGCCCGGCGTTCAATCCGCCAGCGCCACCAATCACCTTCCCCTCGCCGGCGACGTCTGGACCTTCGACATCACCCTCGAAGGCCGGCCCACGCCGCGCGCAGGCCAAGAGCCCAGTGCCGTATATCGCCTCTCGATGCCTCGCTACTTCGACACCGTCGGCTCACCCCTTCGCCGCGGCCGCGATTTCACCACCGCCGATCAGCCCGGTGCTCCCCCCGTCGCCATCATCAACGACACCATGGCCCGGAGCTACTGGCCTCGCGAAGATGTCCTCGGCAAGCGCTTTCGGCTGGGCTCGCGGCCCGACCCCAATCCCTCCTGGATCACCGTTGTCGGCATCAGCCGCGACCTGAAGCAAGGCAACTGGGCCGCCCCCGCCGCTCCCGAAATGCACCTTTGCGCCTTCCAACCGCCCGCCAATCTCGGCTCCAACTCCGGCACTTCCATGACCCTGGTGATCCGCTCCTCGCTTGAGGCTGCCACAGTCGCCCCCGCCCTGCGCGCCGCAATCTGGCAAGTGGACCCCGCCACGCCGATCTCAAGCGAACTCACGCTCGCCAGTGCCATTGCCACCGCCGTCTGGCGGCCCCGCCTCAACACCCTGCTGCTCTCGGCGTTCGCCGCGCTCGCTCTCATCCTGGCTCTGATTGGGGTCTACGGTGTGGTCTCCTTCGCCGTCGTCGAGCGCCGGCCCGAAATCGGCCTGCGCATCGCCCTGGGTGCCAAATCGGTTGACGTTGCCCGGTTGGTGCTCCTCAGCGTCCTGCGCTTGGTGACTCTCGGTCTCACCAGTGGTTGGGTGGCTTCCTGGGCGCTGGCCCGCTGGATGGAGGGAATGCTTTTCGAGGTGCAAGTTCACGATCCAACGGTTTTTATTCTCGTCCCGCTCCTGCTCGCCATCGCCGCACTCGCCGCCGCGGCTTGGCCCGCTTGGCAAGCTTCCCGGCTCGATCCTGCTCAGTGTCTCCAAAAGGCCTAAGCCGTACGGCGCGACACTAACGGGATTACCAGCGGCAGCGGCGTGCCTTGCCAGACAAAGGCGAAGTGCTGCGCGGGCCGGATGTTTTGGACCTCCCGGGGTCGGAAACAGGCGACACACTGGCCGCCCGGGTGGCGGACGCTGCGGTAGGTGACTCCGGCGGAGCCGGCCTCGAGCAGGATGGTCGCCAGGTGCTGCGAACGGGTGTAGTGCGCGGGATCGTGGACGGCGTCCCAGCTGTCGCGGACATCGTGGAAGTCGCCCGTAAAGTCTGCCAAGTACAGGCACATTTCGAGCCGGGCCTCCATCAGGCCGACTTCGGCCAACTCCCGGCCGCGATGATAGATCACTTCCCATTGGGCGGTTTCGAGCGTGCGGCCGGCGTACCAGGCTCCGCGGTGTTCGCTGTTGAAGCGGCCGCCACCCGAGCGCGGATGACAAAACGAAGCCATCACGACGCTCGCCATCGGCTGGCCGACTACCCACTCGGACTTGGGTAGGCGGTACAGTTGTCCGGCCTCGGCCCGAATCCGTTCGTTGGTCATGCCTTCGAGGATGAAGACAGCTTCGAGGTCTTCGGGCGAGGAGACACGGTCCAGAATGCCGGTGGGCGGAAATCGGCTCGGGATGAGGCGGCAGGTATCGCGCCAGTCGATTTCTGCTACCGGAGGCAGTTCGGTAGTCAAGCGCCCCGGCGACCGTCCAGCAGCCGGCGGACCTGAAAGAGGCCGTCAATCCCGGAATTCACCATCAGTTCGAGCGCCGGCCGCCCGCCGAACAACGCATTGCGGTTCGGCAAACGAACCCAGCTATCCGCCAAGGTTTCATCAGGATAGAGGATGTGCAGCGCCTTGTAGATCCCCATCACCAGGGAGATCCGGGTGAGCGTATCGTAAGACAACGTGCCGCACTTGCCAGCCTTGTACTGATAGAAGGTGGACTCGCTGGGCCAACCCAATAGGGAGCGCATCTCCTCATTGGACAGGCCCCAGGCGAGGCTGATGTTCAAAAATGTTCTCAGGCCAGGTCCGGAGAGTTTTTCCGGTTCTATGCGATTTGGCTCCAGAATAGGAGTCATTACTGCGGTTGCCATTGATGGTCTCCTGATTTAATATTATATGAAAAGGAAGGAAAGTCAACTTTGGAATTAGGCGAAGTGCCACCAAAGGGCGATGATCGAGGCTCCGGTGATGGCGGTCCAGGCGATATCGAGCCGATGGGCCGCTACTCCGCGGGTTGGATCGAGAACGAGCCCTGTGAGCCGCTGGAAGTCCGGCTTTTCGCTCACTTTGCTGACGGCGAACATGAGACCCACGCAGAGGAAGAAGACGATGACGCTGTAGTTTAGGAAGCTGAACTCCACAACTGCATTCAGCGCTCCGAGATTCCACTTTAAGGCGTTGTGCAGGATATCGAGGAGGAAGCGGCCGGCCCCGAGGCAGCCACCGACGACCAGAGTGGTGAAGGCGGCGCGGGCGGTGGCCCCTTTCCAGAGGATGCCGACCAGGAAGGTGGCGGTGATCGGCGCGCCGACGTAGGCTTGGACGCTTTGCAGGTATTGGTAGATCTCGTTGTTCAGATAGCGGATGAACGGGATCCACAAGATGGAGAGGACCACGACCGCCCCGGTGGCGTAACGGCCCACGCGGACCAACTGCACGTCGTTGGCGGCGGGGCGGAGCTTCTTGTAGATGTCCATGGTGATCAGCGTGGAGCAGGAGTTAAAGACGCTGCTGAGCGACGACATCAGCGCGGCCAGCAGGGCGGCGACCATGAGACCCATGACGCCGGGGGGCAAGAGGCGCAGCACCATCAGAGGATAAGCGTTGTCGCCGGTGACTTCGGTGGGCCAGAGGGCCTTGGCGATCAGGCCGGGCAGCACGAGGATGAAGACGGGCAGGATCTTGAGGCTGGCGCAGAAGAAGGCGCCTTGGCGGGCGGCTTGGACGTTTTTGGCAGCCAGGGTCTTTTGCACGATCACCTGGTCGGTACACCAATACCAGATGCCCAGAATCAGGGCGCCGAGCGTGGTGCCGATCCAGGGATAGACGGGATCGCTGGCGGGCTTGATCATGTGAAAGTAGTCGGCCGGAAGCGCCGCGCGGAGGCCTTCGAAGCCGCCCACCTTGTCGAGGCCGATGAGGGTGAGGACGACGGCACCGAGGACGAGGAGGACGGCCTGGAAGAGGTCAGTGTAAATGACGGCGGCGAGTCCCCCGGCGACGGTGTAGATGCCGGTGGCGACGACGAGCAGGAGGGCGGAGGTCATGTAGTCCCACCCGAAGACTTCGCGGATCAAAATGCCGCCGGCGAAGAGCGAGACGGAGATTTTGGTGAAGACGTAGGCGAACAGAGAGACGACAGTGAGATACCAGCGGCAGGCGGGGCTGAAGCGTTGTTCGAGGAACTCGGGCATGGTGTAAACCTTGCTTTGCAGGTAGTGCGGCACGAACAGCCAGCCGAGGATGAAGAGGCAGAAACTGGCCGACCATTCGTAGCAGCCGACGGCCAATCCGGTAGAGGCGCCGGAGCCGGCGAGGCCGATGAAATGCTCGCTCGAGATGTTGGTCGCAAACAGCGACGCCCCGATGGCGAACCAGCCCACCTGATGGCCGGCGAGGAAGTATTGGCTGGCGGTACGCTCGCCGCGCGAGTGGTACCAGCCGATGGCAAACACGATAAGGAAATAGACGACTATGATGAAGTTATCCAGATTCATGATTCACGCTAGTATATGCGACGTCGCGACCTACTCTTCACTCTTACCGCTACCGCCGCTTTTGCACAAAGCAAGAAGCCGAATATTGTCTTTCTGCTGGCCGATGATCTCGGCTACGGGGACTTGGCTTGCTACGGCCAAAAGCAGATCCTAACGCCCCATTTCGACGCGCTGGCGGCGGCGGGCATGCGATTTACGCAAGCCTATGCGGGGGCAACGGTGTGTGCCCCATCGCGTTGCGCATTGTTCACCGGCAAGCATACGGGCCACGGTCTGATTCGCGGCAATATGCCCACGGCGGTGGACTTAGGCCTGCGGCCCGAAGACGTGACGATCGCCGAAGTGCTGAAGCGGGCGGGCTACCGGGCGGCGATCTTTGGGAAATGGGCGCTGGGGCAGTTAGGGTCGACCGGCTACTCACTCGACAAGGGTTTTGACGAGTCGGCGACGTTCTTCAGCCAAACGGCCGCGCATAACTATTATCCCGAGCACATCGCCAATGGCCGCCAGCCGCACTTATTCAAAGGCAACGTGGGCACCCAGAAGATCGACTACGCGCCAGACTATTTCACCGGGCGCGCGCTCGACTTTGTGCAGAAGACCACCGAGCCCTTCTTCCTCTACTGGCCCACCACCATCCCGCATGCCAACAACGAAATGGGCCGCGACACCGGCAACGGCATGGAAGTGCCCTCCGACGTGCCTTACACGCAAAAGCCGTGGCCGCAGGTGGAGAAGAACTTCGCCGCGATGGTGACGCGCATGGATGCGGACTTCGGCAAATTAATGGCGCTCTTGAAGCAAACCGGCCGCGACCGGGATACGCTGATTCTCTTCTCGAGCGACAACGGCCCGCATCGCGAAGGCGGGCACGACCCGAATTTCTTCGATTCGAACGGGCCCTTGCGCGGCGTCAAACGCGACCTATACGAGGGCGGCATCCGCGTGCCGTTTATCGCGCATTGGCCGGGCAAGATCCAGCCTGGGGTGAGTGACCAGCCGATCGCCTTCTGGGACATCTTGCCCACTTTGGCCGAGATCGCCGGTCAGCCGGCGCCGGCCGGCATCGATGGAATCTCGATTTTGCCGACGCTGCTGGGCCGCGGCGTGCAGCGGCAACATGATTACTTCTACTGGGAGTTTCACGAACGCGGCTTTGCGCAAGCCATTCGGCAGAATCAGTGGAAGGGCATCCGCAAATCGGGGCAGGCCCAGCTTGAGCTTTACGATCTTTCGCGCGACCTTGGCGAAGCGAACAACGTCGCCGCCGCGCACCCGGATATTGCCAGGAAGTTATTGCGTCTCATGTCGATCGCCCGCGTCGAATCGAAGGAGTTTCCCATACAAGCATGATGCCCATCGCCCTCACGGTCGCCGGCAGTGACCCTTCGGGTGGCGCCGGGATTCAAGCCGATTTGAAGACCTTTCACCAATTCGGCGTTTACGGCGAGGCGGTG
>JBBQQS010000368.1:0-5610 GCA_038215525.1 Bryobacterales bacterium | reverse complement strand
AGACCTTCCCGCAATGGGATGGCAGCGGCTTCATCAGCGGCCTGGCGACGATGTCGCTCAATCGCGTCATATTCGACGGGAAGGGCGGCGCCAAGAAGGCCGAGCGCTGGAAAGTCGGCAAACGCATCCGCGATGTCGAGCAAGCCCCCGATGGTTCCCTCTGGATGCTGGAAGATGCGAATCCCGGCGCCCTGATCCTCGTATCTCCGAAGTGATTCCCTTTAAACCCGCTTCACCGGCCGGCCGGGCGGCCCTGCGCGTTAGGTTCATAGATCCAAGCGCTGGATCTGGGTCCCGTGCCAGAGCCATAGCCTCCGGTGATGAGAACCCGCTCACCCGGCAGCAACGCCGCGGCTGAAAACTGGCCCGCCATTCGCGCACCTCCGCCCACCACCTCGCTCTCGCCAGTTAGCGGATCGTACTCCTCCGCCTGGGTGGCTCCGCCCGCCACCAGCAACCTGCGGCTCGATAGTAAGAAGATCGTGCCCCGGTATTTGTAGCGGCCGAGGCGCATGTCCGGCGCGGCTTGGAACCGGTTGCGGACGGGATCGAACACTTCGGCACTCGGATAGACGCCTTCGTTGTCACGCTCGTCCGCTCCGCCAGCGATGAAGACGCGGCCATCTTGGAGCGCGATGCCGTCATGCTTATGCCGGCGGACGACCATCGGAGCGGCCGCCACGAACCGTCCCGTGGCGGGGTCGAAGATCTCCGAGGTACGAGAGATAATTGCGGCGGGGCGACGGCCACGGTGTCCACCCGCAATCAGGACGCGCCCGTCACGCAGTTTGATGGCCACGTGACTCTCTCGGGGCTCACGCATGGAGCCGGTTGCGGAGAACACCCCGGTGCGCGGGTCGAAGATCTCTGCCGTCGCGAGGAAGGTCCACCCGGTCCCTACGCCGCCGGCGAGCAAGACACGGCCATCGTCCAAGAGCACCGCTTCGTGACCCGCCCGCGCCATGGTCATGCGGCCTGCGGCGCGGAACGTCTTTGTCGCCGGGTCGAACAGCTCTGCCGTCGCGAGATACTCTTTGTCCGCGGACATGCCACCCGTGATCAGGACCCGGCCGTCCGCCAATCGCGTTGCCACGTGACTGTGCCGAGGATCGCGCGGCTGCGCGATGGGCCTGAACTTCCCGGCGCGCGAGTCGAATAGCTCGGCCGGTGCAATCAATGATTCCGAGCCCGTGAGTCCACCGAAGATGAGCACGTCGCCAGCAGGTAGCGTGGTCGCGGTATGGGCGGCACGCGCCTGCCGCATAGACTCCGTGGCGTGCAGCAGCCCAACTCTCCGGGTCGGCTGCGCCAAGGCCGCCGCGGGCGCCACCCAAACAACCATGGCGGCCCCCAAGCCGATGGCCAAGGCTCCCGCAATCAGCCATCGTGACCAGCCATTGATCACCTCGCCTCCTCCGGCGGATTCGCAGCGGAGTGGCTTCTTAACATCTAGTTCCACGAAATACCTCGTACTGTGAACGCGAGGATAGCACAAGAAAAAGCTGGGCTGTTTCGAGTCTCGATCCAGACTTCGCCTCATGCAATTCTAGGGGAGATGAAACTGCTCTTTGCCCTATCTTGTCTTGCGCTTTCGCTCGACGCCCAGACGGTGGATTGGCCCAAACACCAAGCCGAGATTCTCCAGCATTATCGGTCGCTCGTCCAGATTGACAGCACCGCAGGAAACGAGAGCAAAGTCGTCGAATACCTGAAACGAGTGCTCGAAGCCGAGGGGATTCCGGTAAACACTTTTGCCCTCGATCCGGCGCGGGCCAACCTGGTGGCGCGCCTCAAAGGCAGTGGGGCCAAGCGGCCGCTGTTGCTGCTCGCGCACACGGACGTCGTCAAAGTGCAGCGGGAGAAGTGGCCGGTGGACCCTTTCGGTGCCTTACAGAAAGACGGCTATATCTGGGGTCGCGGCACGACGGACGACAAGGACTGCCTGGCGGCCCACCTGATGACCATGCTGTTGCTCAAGCGGACGGGCCGGCCGCTGGACCGCGACGTGATCTTCCTCGCTGAATCGGGCGAAGAGACCGATCCGGAGGACGTGGGGATCAGTTTCATGGTGGAGAAACACTTTGCCGAAATCGATGCCGAGTTCGCCCTGACGGAGGGCGGTTCCACTCGGCTGGAAGGCGGCCGGGTGACGACGGTGCAAGTGGCCACCACGGAGAAAGCTCCCCGCCGCGTCCGGCTGATCGCCAATGGCACATCGGGCCACGGTTCCGTTCCGCGGCTCGACAACGCGCTCACGCACCTCGGGGCCGCGGTCCAAAAAGTGGGTTCGTGGCAGACGCCGATGCGGCTTAACGACACCACGCGGGCTTACTTCGAGAAGCTGGCCGCGATCAGCCCCCCGGAGAAGGCCGCCCGCTATAACGGGCTCATGAATCCCGAGAAATCCCCGGCGATTGAGCGCTATCTGGCCGAGTTCGAGCCGGGCCACTATTCGATGCTCCGCACCTCGGTAGTGCCGACGATGTTCAAAGCAGGCATCGGAGCGAATGTGATTCCTTCGGAGGCCGAGGCGACCATCGACATTCGGGTGCTGCCCGACGAGGATGTCGCTAAGTTTTATGCCGAGATGAAAAAGCTGATCGACGATCCCAAGGTCACCATCGCGCCGATTGTGTCGTCGCGCCCCGTCGCCCCACCGTCGAAGCTCGATAACGACATGTATCGCGCCATCGAACGAGCCGGCCGACTTAGCTTTGCGGGCTCGACGGTGCTGCCCGGCATGCTCACCGGCTATACGGACATGGCCCTCTTGCGCGCCCGCGGCATTCAGTCTTACGGCATCGGTCCGCCGGCGACCCTGAACGACCAAACCAATTTCGGCCCACATAGCGATGTCGAGCGGATTCTCGAGTCCTCGCTGTATCAGTTCGTCGAGTTCACCTGGAACGTGGTGACGGGAGTGGCTGGGAAGCAGTAATCAGTCGGCGAGAGCCCACTGCGCCCGACGCTATCGGCCGGAATGATGAACTTAATTGGTGGCCAACGACCATGTTGGGGGCGGTGAATCGCCGATATACTTGGGTCATGACGTTCCGGGTAGTGATCGAATACGACGCCGAGGCCTCATCGTTTTCGGCGGTCTGTCCAGAATTGCCGGGTTGCGCGTCCGCTGGGGACACGGAGGAAGAAGCGCGCAGCAACATCAAAGAGGCGATTGAGCTTTACCTTGCTCCATCGGAGATCGAACTCCCAAAGGACGCGAGGCTGGCTGAGGTCACGGTTGGGTGAGCGAGCGAACGCCGCGAATCACTTCGGCTCGAGCGAGAGCGATTTTGAAACGCCATGGCTTTTTCATGATCGGCCAATCGGGATGTCATCAGAAATGGAGGAATGCAGAGACGGGAAAGCAGGTCGTCCTCGCCGAGCACCGAGGGAAGATTCTGCCTCAGGGCACGCTGAGGTCCATCATGACCGGTAGTGGAATCCCGGCGGAGGACTGGCGTAAGTGACTTCCCCCCACGGCGGTACAAGTCAACATGACCATCGCCAAGAAGATCGTCTTCAACGAGCGTTGGTCGATGGAATTGCGCGGCGAAGCGTTCAACGCCTTCAACACGCCCATCCGCCAATTCTAAGCCGCCCCCCCGGAGGGCCGGCACCCCAACCCCGCGGATGGCCCGTTTCCTGGCTGATCGGCTGAAGTCGCTGACCGTGATTTTGGCCAAGGCAGGTCGGCCTTGCGCCATGCGTGCTCAGCGGCGAGAGCCTGGGCAAGGTCGGCTACGAGCTTAGCGCTTGGCTGATTCTGAAGCATTTAGGCGAATCGCTTTTCGGCTTCGACTGGACATTTTGTTTGCATCCGGAGACAGGTTGTCCCCGCGGGCGCGCTAAGATCGGAGGACCCGTGATTGAAGTTGAATCCCTCAGCCGGAGCTTTGTCGACAAGAAGCGTGGCGTCGTCCACGCCGTCAACCAAGTGAGTTTCCGCGTCGCGCCCGGTGAAATCTTTGGCCTGCTGGGCCCGAATGGCGCGGGCAAGAGCACCTGCCTGCGCATCCTGGCGACGCTGCTCGCCCCCACGTCCGGCCGCGCCCGGGTGAACGGCTTCGACATACAACAGGACCCGGCCCGCGTCCGTGAGTCAATCGGTTTTCTGTCGGGCGACATGGGCCTTTATCCGCGCATGACCCCCCGCGAACTGATGCTCTTCTTTGGCCGGCTGTCGCAGGTGAGTGAGACCGACCTGAAGCGCCGCAGTGGCGAACTGATTGAGCGCCTGGGCATGGCGGACTTCGCCGATGCGCGCTTCGACAAGCTCTCTTCCGGCATGAAGCAGAAGGCGGCCATTGCCCGCACCCTGATCCACAATCCCCCCGTGCTGATCTTCGACGAACCCACGGCGACGCTCGACGTGGTGACGGCGGGCCTTGTGGAAGGCTTCATCCTGGACGCAAAGCGCGAAGGCCGCTGCATCATCTACTCGACGCACATCATGGAAGAGGCGGAGTATCTTTGCGACCGCATCGCGGTGATCAACGAGGGGCAGTTGCGGATGACGGGGACGATGGACGAGTTACGCGTGGCGACCGGCAAGCAGCGGCTGCGCGAGATCTTTCTCGACTTGCTTCACCGTTAGTCACGACGGTTTTCCGTCACCCTATCAATCACTTACGCCAAACCCCTTGTCCCCGCTTGCTACCCTGGAAGTAGCCCTGATGTTGAGCGACGAAAGGAATCCAAAAAATCCCCAACCCAATAGAATCAACAACTCCCGGGTTCGTTTCGTCAATATCGCCACCGCGCGAGCGGTGGGGCACCTTAGCTAAACGGCCGCAGTACTAGTACTTCGGGACGCTGGGATCCACCTGATCGCTCCAGAGCAGAATGCCGCCCTTCATGTTCCAGACGTTGGCATAGCCGCGCTCTTTGAGTAAGGCAACGGCCTTGGCGCTGCGGCCACCGGCCTTGCAATGGACGACGATTTCGGCTAGAGGGTCGAGTTCGCTGAGGCGCTTTTCGAGATCACCCAAAGGGATCAACTGAGCGCCGGCGATGCGGCCGATTTGCCATTCGTCGGGCTCGCGGACGTCAACGAAGACAAAGGTTTCCTGACGGTCGAGCTTGGCTTTCACGTCGCGCGGCTCGAGTTCGCGGGGGATGCCGCAGAATTGCTGGTAGTCGATGAGTTGCTTGGGCTGCGAACGATCGTGCCAGGTACAGGCGGGGTCGCGGCGGAGACGCAGTTCGCGGAACTTCATGTCGAGGGCGTCGTAGAGCATCAGGCGGCCTTTGAGCGATTGGCCGATGCCCAAGATCAGCTTGACGGCTTCGGTGGCTTGGATGAGTCCGACGGTGCCCGGCAGAATGCCGAGCACGCCGCCTTCGGCGCAGGACGGCACTAGGCCGGGCGGCGGCGGCTCCGGATAGAGGCAACGGTAACAGGGGCCGTCATCGAGGCAAAAAACAGTCGCTTGGCCTTCGAAGCGAAAGATGCTGCCGTAGACATTGGGCTTACCGGTGATCATGCAGGCGTCGTTCACCAGGTAGCGGGTGGGAAAGTTATCGGTGCCATCCACCACCATGTCGTAGCCGGCGATCGTCTCCAGGGCGTTGGCGCTGGTGATGGCGGCCTCGTGGCGGATGATCTTC